>CAZMMO010000013.1:0-15561 GCA_964567365.1 uncultured Rhodanobacteraceae bacterium
ATGATGACGCGCACCTGCACCGTGCAGGTCAACCTGGATTTTGCCGACGAAGCGGACATGGTGAAGAAATTCCGCGTCGCGCTGGCCCTGCAGCCGGTCGCCACGGCGCTGTTCGCCGACTCCCCCTTCACCGAGGGCAAGCCCAACGGCTACCTCAGCTACCGCTCGCACGTGTGGACCGACACCGACCCCGACCGCACCGGGATGCTCGACTTCGTGTTCGAGGACGGCTTCGGCTACGAGCGCTGGGTGGAGTACCTGCTCGACGTGCCGATGTACTTCACCTACCAGGGCGACCGCTACGTGGATGTCGCCGGCGCCAGCTTCCGCGACTTTTTGCGTGGCAAATTGCCGCAATTGCCGGGTGTCACCCCAACGCTGCGCGACTGGGCCGACCACATGACCACCGTGTTCCCGGAAGTCCGCCTGAAGCAATTCCTGGAGATGCGCGGCGCCGACGGCGGCCCGTGGAGCCGCCTGTGCGCACTGCCCGCGTTGTGGGTCGGCCTGCTGTACGACGATGCGGCGCTGGATGCGGCCTGGGACCTGGTCAAGGATTTCTCCCTGGCCGAACGCCACGCACTGCGCGACGGCGTGCCGGAGCAGGCGCTGAAACTGCCCTTCCGCGGCCGCACGGTGCGCGAACTGGCACTGGAGGCGCTGAAGATCGCCGGCCACGGCCTCCAGCGCCGGGCCTGCCGCAACGCCGGCGGCGCCGACGAGACCATCTTCCTCGAACCGCTGCTCGAACTCGCCCAGTCCGGCCAGACCCCGGCCGAACGCAAGCTGGAACTCTTCCACGGCCCCTGGTCCGGCAGCGTCGACCCGGTATTCCGCGAATTCGCCTACTGACGGCCGCGCGCGGCATATCCGACTTCATCCTGGTGATGGCGGGCAGGCCTTCCACAAGCTCGATTGGATCGCAGAATTTGCGACCAATCAGTTGCATATTTCGCTATGCCCCCTTGTACAAAACATAATTCATGGCGACTCCCAACAACGTGCTGGCCGATGACCGCGATCCCGGGATGCTGGGGGCCGACGACGCCCGCATTCCGGAAGACGTGCGCGCCCACTTCGGCGAATACGACAAGACCGTCGCCACCGTAGTGCCCGTGATCGGCATGAGCCGCGAGGAATGGTGGTTGTTCGACCCCGAAGGCACCCTGGTGGACGTGCTCTGTCGGCGTTCCTGACGGGGCCTCGAAAAACCCGTGGGCAACCCGTCGTTGGCAGGAGCCTGCCCTGCAGGCGACGATACGGGGCCCCATGAAATCCTGCAGGGCAGGTTTCCACGGCAGGGCCACTTCCACCCCCATGACCGTCAATGCTCCCGCTCCAGCCCGCGATACCCCGGCATGGGGCCGGTCCGGGTGAGTTTGCCTATTGGTAATGCGGAAAGTACTCTCGCGCAGGTGGCCCATTCACACCATCCGACTCCCTGCCGTGACCAGCAAAGGCAAGCCCACCTCGATCGACATCGCCTACCTCACTGGCTTTTCCCAGGCCACGGTATCGCGTGCGTTGCGCGACAGTCCGTTGGTCAGCGAGGCCACGAGGCTCAAGGTGCAACGGGTCGCGCGCGAGCTCAACTACAAGGTTGACAAGAACGCCTCCAATCTGCGCACCCAGCACTCGGGCACATTGGCACTGTTGTTTTTCGAGGATCCAACCGCCGACGAATCGCACATCAACCCGTTCTTCGTGGCCATGCTCGGCTCGATCACGCGCGCCTGTGCCAAGCGTGGTTACGACCTGCTGGTTTCCTTTCAGCAGACATCCGACGACTGGCACGCCGACTTTGCCGACAGCAACAAGGCCGACGGCATCATCCTGCTCGGGTACGGTGACTACCTGGCCTATTGCGACAAGGCACGCAAGCTGGTCGAACAGGGCACGCACTTCGTGCGCTGGGGCGCCATGCTGCCGGACCAGCCCGACACTTCCATCGGTTGCGACAATCTGGGCGGTGGCCGCGCCGTTGTCCGTCACCTGCTGGAGCAAGGCTGCCAACACATCGCTTTTCTGGGCGAGGCCAGCAGCCATTACCCGGAATTCTTCGGCCGCTACCAGGGCTATGTCGAAGCCTTGCGCGAGAATCGACTGGAACCCGATCCGAGGCTGCAGGTGGATGCGGAAAGCACTCAACAATCCGGACACGCAGCCATGTGTACCTTGCTGGAAGATGGTCCGTCATTCGACGCCGTGTTTGCCGCCAGCGACCTGATCGCCATCGGCGCCATGCGCGCCCTGGACGAGCACGGGCTGCGCATTCCCGACGATGTGGCCGTCGCCGGCTTTGACGACGTCCCCATCGCCAGCTTCGCCCATCCGCCACTCACCACGGTGCGCCAGAACACCACCCAGGCCGGCCTGGTCCTGGTTGACCACCTGCTCGACCTGATCCATGGCCAAACCGTCGAGACCAGCATGCTGCCGATTGAGCTGGTCGTGCGCCAATCCAGCCAGCGTACCCCCGTCCAAAAGCCGCCATCCCGCACGTAGGAACCCGCTGCCTTGCAAGCGGCCAGCCCCCGCGCATGATCACGCGAGGCCAATCGTTCGCAAGGCAGGCTTCTACAACCGTTGAGGTTCGCGTACGCGCAGGGTGAACAGGCCGGCCACGAGCAGGCTGACACCGCCCAGCACCAACGCATACGCCGAATGGCCGCCGAAAACATGGCGGATCAGCAAGCCCAATATGCTGGCGGCCAGCAGTTGCGGAATCACAATGAAGAAATTGAAGATGCCCATGTAGATGCCCATCTTCGCGGTCGGCAGATGATCGGCCAGCAATGTATAGGGCAGCGACAGAATCGAGGCCCAGCCAAAACCGACACCGACCATTGAGGCAACCAGCCAGTACGGATCACGGATGAAGGCAATCGAAATCAGCCCCAGCCCGGCCAGCGTGACATTGACCACGTGCGTCCAGCGCACACCCACGGCACGTACCATCAACGGGATCAGCGCCGCCGCCGGTACGGCCAGGCCGTTGTAGACGGCAAACAGCACGCCAACCCAGTTGGCCCCGGCGTTGTAGGCCACCGATTGCGGATCGGTACTGCCAAATTGCACGGCAGCCACCGCAGGCGTGGTATACAGCCACATCGCGAACATGGCGAACCACGAAAAAAACTGCACCCAGGCCAACCTGCGCATGGCTACGGGCATGGTGTAGAGATCCCCCAGCACCTGGCTCAACGTGCCACGGCTGCGGGTCAAAC
The DNA here is from genome assembly GCA_964567365.1 of uncultured Rhodanobacteraceae bacterium. GTDB lineage: Bacteria > Pseudomonadota > Gammaproteobacteria > Xanthomonadales > Rhodanobacteraceae > Oleiagrimonas. Next base: position 3,228 of record CAZMMO010000013.1, read on the forward strand.
CGCGCCACAGCAGCAACAGGCCGAACACGACCAGCAGGGCCACCAGGAGGTACAGGTCGCGCCGCTCCGAAGGCAGGAACCAGCGCTCGACCACGAACCACCCGACGACACCCAGGGCCAGCAGCGCCGCACCCGGTTTCCACGCGCCACGGGCATCGGTCACCTCCGGCGTCTGTACCGCATCACTGAAGCCTTCGAGCGCATCGGGCGGATACTCGTGCGAACGCAACACCGTCCAGGCCACGGCTCCCATCAACACCATGCCACCGGCGTAGAACGAGTAGCGCACCGTGTCGGGAATGATGCCCTCCGGTGCCGTATTGGCCACGCCGAAATGCGCAAGTATCCACGGCAACGCCGAAGCAATCACCGCCCCCACGCCGATGAACACGCTCTGCATGGCATAACCCAGCGGCCTCTGGCGCGAGGGCAACTGGTCGCCGACGAAGGCACGGAACGGCTCCATCGACACGTTGAACGAGGCATCCATCAGCCACAGCACGCCGGCCGCCACCCACAGGCTGGACGACTCGGGCATGGCCAGCAATGCCACCACAGACAAAATCGCACCAGCGAGGAAATACGGCCGGCGCCGTCCCAGCCGCGTCCAGGTACGGTCCGAAAAATGGCCGATGATCGGCTGCACGATCAACCCGGTCAGCGGCGCAGCCACCCACAGAATGGCGATATCGCCGATGTTTGCTCCCAGGGTCTGGAAGATGCGGCTGACGTTGGCGTTCTGCAGGGCAAATCCGAACTGGATGCCCAGGAAGCCGAAGCACATGTTGAAGATCTGCCAGAACGACAATTCGGGCCGACGTGTCATGGCGAGCGGTCCGGTTCCGGTGACGGCGTGATGTGGAGGTCACCGACATGCGCCTGGTTGAGCGGCCCGGATGTCCCTCCTTCACCCCCGGTGTAATGGCGGTTGTGGGCCAGGTAGCTCATGTTGAATCCGTCGCGCAGCTGGAAGCGGCAGGTCGCCCCGGCCGGCGCCTCGAACGTGGCCCAGGTGGACGCCTGGCGACCCACACTGTGCGGCATGACCAGCGGTTTGTCCTGCTCGGGCTGGCCGCGGCAATCGACCACCAGCATTTTCACCGCCGCGGTGATGCCGGTATTGATCGGGCCATGGTGATTGACGTAATCCAGCCATACGCGATGGGTGCCGCCCGTGGCCGCCGTCCAACGACGCGGCCAGTCACCGCCCACGCGGGACGCCTTGCCCACGCAGGTCTGCGGGCTGTGCAGCGACTCCAAGCCGTGCACACCCACACGCGTGGCGCTGAAGCAGGCATACCCCTGCTGACGCGCCAGCCGGGTCGTGCCGTCGACCGTGGCGCCCGCTTTCCCGTTGACGTACAGGCGCACCTTGCCGTCCACGCGCACCTGCCAACTGTCCCGCGCCGCGGTCACCTTCGGCGCCGGCGGGGCGGAAGGCGCATGCAATGACGCATTCATGCGCAATGGCGGCACGTCCACGTGGATGGCTTTCAACGTGACCGTGATGGTGTCGCCGTGCGTTGCCGTCTTGTCCGCCACCAGCAGGTTGGCGTCGCTTTTGTCACCGGCATAGTCGGCCGGCAGTTCGAGCGTGATGTGGCGCCGGGGCATGGCCAGCGTGATCGAGCGCCGCTTGCCGAACAGCATCGGTACCAGCGACGCCGGCAGCTTCGGCTCCACTTCGCCGTCATCGGTCAGCCCGAACACACCCTGGGCGACCAGGTCCACATACGCGCCCACCGACCACAACTGGCGCGGCGAATTGACCACCGGCCCGCTGAGCTTGCCGCGGTCGACATGCACCTCCTCGGTCAGCAGCGAATAGTTTTCCATGTTGGAACCGGACATTGCCGCGCCGCGCATCACCGAGCGGATGGCATGCGCGATGCGCGCCGGGTTGTCGGTCACGCGCGCTGCGCGCATGGCGTACATGCTGACGAACGGCCAGATGGCACGGTTGTGGTAGATCGGCTGGTCGGTTCGCTCGGGCCAGATCACCGGACTGCCGGCCGGCCAGACCGGGTAATGGGCCAGCGCCTGGCGGGCCCGCTCACCGTCGGCCACGCCGCTGATGACCGCCAGCGACGTGCCGAGCAGGTCGTAAGTGTCGTACGGCGCGCCGTCGCCGCCGATGTAACTCATGTACATGCCGCGGTCGGCGCGCCAGAAATACCGGTTGACGGCCAGCTTGAGCGCCGCCGCCTGCGCACGGTAGCCGGCAGCGGCGTGCGCATCATCGCGCCGGGCGGACATCCGCGCGGCCAGGCGCAATGCCTGGTAATGCAGCACGTTGGTGGACAAGGCGAACGATTGCGCGATCGGCACCACCTGCTTGGCCGTCCAGGCCGGATAGGACTGCTCACGCCAGTCCAGGAACGAAGTCTCGCCACGGTACAAGCCCATGCGCGCGTCGAACACGTATTGGCGATCCTGCGCGAGGGTGTCCCGCAACGCCTTGTAGACCTTGTCCGCAAAGGCCTTGTCGTCCAGCAGATGCCGCGCGGCCAGGAACCAGACCACGCGATCGGTGCTGATCGGCCAACTGCCGCCCGAGCCGGTGTCCTGCATTACGTACAGGCCCTGCGGCGCCGAGGCCTTGCGCACCGGCGACAGCTTGAACAGCAAACCGTTGCGCACCCGTGCCGGATCAAGACGCCACAGGCCGAGATCGGCGGCATAGGACAAATCGCGCGTCCACACGTACGGCCACTTCAGGCCAGTCTCGAAGCAATGGCAGGCGATGGCCTTGCCATGATCGTAGGCGCCATCGTGGATAGCCGTCACCGAATCCTTGCGCAGATCGTCCTGGGCCATGGCAAACAGGCCGTCGAACAAAGTGCTGGCAGTATCCACGCGCAGCGGCCCGGCCGGAATGTCGCGCTGGCCGTAGGACCAGCGCAAGGTGTAACCGCCGGCGGCATGCTCCTGCATGCCGACATGTCCGCCGTGCCAGTCCAGGCCCTGATGCCAGTCGTCCGTGGCTCCGGCCACCCCCGGTACCGCGAGTGCCAACAGCACCATCAGTACACCGATTGCGGCACCGCTGCGCATCAACGTGCCTCCGCCCGCACCAGATGAATCGTTTGCGCATGACGGGCATCCAGACGCACCCACGTGACCGGCCCGTAGCGGTCACTGCCGGTGGTCCAACCCTCGCCATCGGCACGCTGCAACGCATCCGATGTCGCGTAACGGCGTCCTGCGCCGGGAACCGATGCGGCTGTCACGCCATGTACCTTGACCAGGTAATACTGCAATGCCGGCTGATAATCGCCTCGCGGCTTCGCGACGCTGAAAACGACACCCCCCGCATCCCGCCGCACGCTCAGACGCTGCAAAAAATACTTGCTCTTCTCGTAGGCGTAGGTCTCGCCGTCGTCATCGTAGTAATCGAAATGCGTCTCGCGTCCGGACGGGAAAACGTCCACGGTCACAACGGGAACCGGGTGCTGTCCGACATGCTGCATCACCGGCTGGGTCGGGATGATGGCGCCCTGGCGGATGAACAGCGGAATGTCGGTCCAGGTCTTGCTGTCGACGGCGACGGTGATCGTCTTGCCGCCCTGGTAGGTCTTGCCGGTGAACCAGTCGATCCAGGTGCCGCTCGGCAGGTAGATGCGCTTGGACGTCTGGCCCTGCTTCACCACCGGCGACACCAGCAGCCACTGCCCGAACATCCAGGCACCGACATCGTTGCCCACCTTCGCATCCTTCGGCCAACCGAAGGTGAGCGGCCGGACCAACCCCACGCCGGTCATGTGCTCGTGCCATGCATACGAGTAGATGTAGGGCAACAGCCGGTAACGCAGGCGTATCGCCCGGGTGGCGGCCTTTTCCGCCACGGGCCCGTAGCGCCATGGCTGGCGCTTCTCTCCCAAGGTACCGTGCACGCGGAAGATCGGCGTGAACGCGCCGAACTCGATCCAGCGCGCATAGTTTTCATCCGACGGATGACCGTTGAAACCACCACCATCCATGCCCCACCACATCGCGCCAACTTCGATGGCACTCAGCATGCGCGTGCGCTGCCTGGCCATATTCTCGAAGCCGGTGTCGATGTCGCCCGACCACAGACCGTACGCATAACGTTGCGAGCCCAGCCAGAAGTTGCGGTTGATCGACCACACGCGGGTGTTGGTATGCGCGCGCTGCGCCGTGTACAAGGCGCGCTGCATGTTCAGGAATTCCGTGTTGCTGACGGTGGTGTCGGCCTCGTCGTTCCACCAGCCGACGATGCCCTTGTCGAAACCGTATTTGATGGCCTTCCCACCGAACCACTTGCGCGCTTCCGGCTTGTCGAAGTCGATCTCCTTGACCGGCTTGTGCGAAAAGTAGTCCAGGCCGACCCCCTCACCCGGCAGCCACAGCTTGTGTACGGTGGCATAACGCCCCTCGACCGTGTCGACGTGGATGCGCGGTTTCATGATGCCACCCAGGTGGATGCCGCGTTTGGCCAGCATGGCCTCAAGCTTGCCGTCGGGCCCGGCAGGGAATTTCTTCGGGTTCCAGCGAAACTCGCCGTAGTCGTCCTCACCCCAGGCCTTCCAGTCGAAATCGAGAATGAAGCCGTCGATGGGGATATGCTTGCGGCGGTAGGTATCGACGATATCCAGCAGCTCTTTCTGGTCGATACCCCACTGGCTGTTGATGAAGCCCATCGACCACTTCGGAAACATCGGCGCATGGCCGCTCAGACGTGCCAGGTCGGCGAACAATTGCGGTGGCTTGCCCACCATCAGATACACATCCACGGCCAGCTTGGACAGGCCATTGACCTGGATACGCGTGGGTGCGAGATCGAACACCGCGCCATTGCTGTCCACCAGCACGCCATAACCCGCCGTGCTCCACACGAACGGCGCCCCGGCATGGCCCTGCTCACCCGCCCTGGCCACCAGCTTGCCCTGGCGCAACAGGCCATTGGCCACCGACTCGTGGATGGTGTACCCCCCCACGCCATACAGCGACTGGCCGGCGGCATGCGCCAGCTCCACGCGACCGTGTGCCAATGCCGCCAGGTCGAGTGTAAGCAATGTGTTTCCCACGGCGTCCCCGATACCCAATGTGGCGGCCCGCCTGTTCCAGGTCACGGTCAAACGGTCACTGGAAAGTACGAGCGCGGTGCCACCGTCCTTGATCCTGGCATGGGCCACGGGCTTCGTCTGGTGGCCCGGATCGAGTACCAGGGTGGGCTGGTCGGAACGGCCATCGGGTACCGCCTGCACATGCACCACCCTGGCGCCATCCAGGCGGATCGATACCCGCCTGTCACCCAGCCGGAACGAGACACTCTGGGTGCCGATATCGACATCGGCGGGAACCGATCGCGTCGCCAGGACCGGCATCGACATCACGCACAGGCCCACCGCCACCATGAAAGCCGACAGGCGCCCACCCATCACTTCAGCACCACACTGGTGTAGGCCGGCACGCGCAGCGTGTGGCCACGGATTGTGGCGCCCGGACCGGTCGCCTTGAGCACGCGGGTGAAATGCCTCTCGTTCGGTACGTCAAGTGCCATGGTCTGCACCTCGCCTCCCAGATTGTGCACCACCAGCACGGTATCCGCGCCGTCGGTGCGTTGCCAGGCCAGCAGATGGTCGTTCGCTTCCGGGTAGGCGAGGAACCCTCCGTCACGCAACGCCGGAAGGGCCTTCCGCCAATGAATCAGCATGGTGTAGTAGTTGAGCAGCGAACCGGGGTCGGCCTGCTCGGCCTGCACCGAAATGGCGGCACCATTGTCCGGGCTGGTGGTATGCCAGGTGGCTTCCCCGGGTGCCGCGGACGAGCGCTTCCAGCGCATCGGCGTACGCAGGTCGGGATCGGGCTTGGTCCCACGCATGCCCAGTTCCTCGCCGTAATAGATGTACGGCTCGCCGGGCAAGGTCATCAACATGGCGGCGGCCATGCGCATATGATCCATGTTGCCGTCCAACTGGCTCATCACGCGTTCCTGGTCGTGGTTGGAAAGGAACGGGGCATCCTTGATCACCGCGTTGCCGGACACCTTCCGATACGTGGCATAGACATGTTGCAGCGTGCGCGCGAGGTCGAGATTACGCTCGCTCCTGGCAACCTTGATCAGCCTGACGGCCAGTGGAAAGTTGAACACCGCGTCCAGCGGCTTCAGGTACGGCGCCAGTTGCACGGCCGTCTTCTGCGTCACCTCGCCCACCAGGTAGACATCCGGATCGACCGCCTCCAGACCCTGGCGATACTGCTCCCACCAGGCAATGTTCTTGTGCACGGCCACGGGGTTGTCCGCCTCCGACGCCAGATTGACGTAAATGTGCCGCGCCGCATCCAGACGGAACCCGTCGGCGCCCTGCTTGAGCCAGAAGCGGCCGATGTCGATCATCTTCCTGCGCACCGCCGGGTTGTCGTAGTTGAGGTCGGGCATGGTCGGGGCGAAGATGCTCAGGTAATACTGCCCATCGCGGCTCTTGTGCCACGCTTGTCCACCAAAGGCATTGGGCGTGTCGACATCGGTATACGGCCCGGCCCAGGTGTACCAGTCGCGGCGGGGACTTCCCCGGTTCAACGCCGACTTGAACCATGGATGCTCGTTGCTGGTGTGGTTGACCACCATGTCGATGATCACGCGGATGCCACGTTTGTGTGCCGCGGCCACCAGATGGCGAAAATCGGCCAGCGTGCCGTAATCCGGATTGACCGCCTCGTAGTCGGTGATGTCGTAGCCGTGATAACTGGGTGAAGGATTGATGGGCATCAGCCAGATACCGCTCACGCCCAGTTTTTCGAGGTAGCCGAGCTTGGCCGTGACGCCATCCAGATCACCGATGCCGTCGCCATTGGTGTCATGCCAACTGCGTACGAAAATCTCGTACCAGACTCCCGAGCGGGATGAAGCTGCTGCCGGATGGTCATGTGCAGGCGCGACTGGCGTGGCCGCTACGGCCGCACCACCCAGCAAGGTCATGGCAGCCAGCAATCCAGGGACAAACAGGCGCAATCGGTGCATGGACGACTCCGTCATGTCTCGCATGGTTGTGTGCTCACGTGACCCTCAGGCCACGGTCAAAAAAGACCCCACTGATTATCCACCAGTGGGGTTCGTCCAGATCAGGGTGCAGAGGGGGTAAAGCACCCTTGCCAGGGAAACCTACTGGAACTTGTAGGACACACCTACTTCGTAGCGACGCCCGTAACTCTCCCAGGTCTGTACCTGGCGTGGGTCGTTCTGGTAGGTCACGAACTTCTTGTCGCTGAGGTTGGAACCCTGCAACACGAAAGTCAGGCCCTTCAGGCGACCGCTGCCAATGGTGTAGCTGACCTGTGCCGAGTAGTTGCTGCCGCCCTTGATACCCTGTTCGATGCGGCTGGCACTGATGCCCGAGACACGGCCCAGGAAGCTGGAACGATAGGTCTGGCTGACACGTGCCTGGAAGCCGCCATGCTGGTAGTACAGCGTGCCGTTGGCCACCCACTTGGACAAGCCCGGCACGGTGATCGGATCCGGGTTGCTGCCATATACCAGCGAACTGGCCGTGCGGTCACCGCTGAGGATCACGCCAAAACCATTCAGCACTGGGGTGAGCAGGTTCATCGGCAGGTTCAATGTCACCTGTGCGCCCTTCACGTAACCGTGGCCGTCGTTGTTCGGACCAGAGACGATACCCATGGTCGTGCCAAGCTGGGCCTGTTGCGCCGTCGTCAGGTAGGCCGGAACGAAGGCACTGAAGTCATACAGGTAAGCCGCGTTCGGGTCGATGTAGTCCTTCAGTTTCAGGAAGTAGGCGGATACCGCGATGTAGCCGCCGCCACCACGGCACAACTCGGAAGTCTTGGAATCCGCGCTGTTGCATTGATAGGACGAGCCGCCCGAAAAATAGTGCTCATAGCTGACGTTGTAGTTGTTGGCCATCGTCGGCAGCAGTTCGGCGTTGCCACCCGAAGCGCTGAAGTAGGCCTGGTTCGGATCGGTCGACGCCAGACGATTGATGTTCCCGCTGACGGCCAGACTGGCGTTCATCTGATCCATGCGCGGACGCATCATGGTGCGAGCCGCGCTCACGCGTAGATCATCGTTGGGCGTGAAGCCGAACACCAGGTTCATGCTGGGCAGATAGCGGGTATAGCTGGTACCGCCATTGACCGGTACCAGGGCGGTCTTGCCGCCGGTCAGCGAGCTGCCAGGCACGACGCGCTCGCCACCGGAAGTCTGGCTGGTGTGTGCGACCTGGACACCGAAGTTGCCGCGCAAGGTGACGTTGCCAAAGTAGGTGTCCAGGTTGGCTTGCACGTACGAGGTAACGTCACGCTCGCGCACGCGCCAGTTCGGCGGCAGTGCCAGCGATGACATGAAAGTCGGCACCTTTACCAAGGCGCCGCTGTGGATCAGGTCGAACGGGTCATAGCACACCTGCGGGCCAACACCCATCCATGCCAGCGGCGAGCAGGTCGTATCGGAGTTGATCTGTGCCGTCTCCACGGCCGCGCCGTCGCTGATGAAACCGCCGCCCAGGGTGAGAAAGTTCTGGTCGATGTCGTAGGTCTTGTTGCGGGTACCGCGATCCACACCGAATTCCAGGCTGGAAATGGGGCCCTTGACGAAGCTGCGCGTGACGCTCAGACGCACGTTGGCCAGATAATCGACCGTACGCGGAGCATTGATGAAACCAGCCTGTACAAGGTCACTGCCGGCACCCCAGCCTTCCGGGTCGGTCAGGACCAGCCCCTGGGTATAGTCCTGGGCGGTGTTGACGTACAGCAGGCCGTTGTCCAATTCCTGGAACCCGATGGTGTCGCCGGGGCCATGGCCACCTGCGGCATTGTAATAGCCGGTACCCGAATAGCTTTCCAGGTTGACATCGTGTCGGGTGGCGCGCGAATAGTTGGCGTCGAGATCAGCCGACCAGTTTTCGTTGAAATGGAACCGGTTGTTCCAGTTGAAGTTGTACACGCGCGCGTTGGTGCTGTTGAAATCGTTGCGCACGACCGTGTTGATGTTTTCGTACGTGCCGCTCTCGACGAACCCGTCGACCACCTTGCCCGGGATCAGCGTAGGCACCGGGGCCACTCCGGCACTGCCCCAGAACAAGGGGAACTCCATGCCTTTGGCCTGCTGGGTTTCCTTGAAGATGTCGGAAGTGATGTCGATGGTGCCGGTATAGAAATCACTCGGCCGCCACTGGAACGTCGCCAGCACGCCGTTGCGTTTCATCAGGTCGGAAATGCCGTAGTTCTTGGAGCCGCCCACCACCAGGTCGCCATTGGCGTCGGCCACGTAGCCCCAAGGAGCCTGGTGCTGGATTTGCGCGGGATTGGCATCCAGATCCACGCCCAGTGTCACACCGAAGGTATTGTCGGCGAACTGGTGCACCCAGACTCCATTGACATGATAGCCATGGTCCTTGACGCCCGGTCCCTTCGACAACTGGTCCATGCTGTCCCAGATGTAATGCGCATTGATCACCGCCAGCGGCTTGCCGGCGTCGAGCGGGCGGATGGTATGCATGTCCACCGTGCCCGACAGGCCCTGGCCAATCAGGTCGGCGCTGGGTGTCATGTGCACGACCACGCTGCCGAACCAGCTCGACGGATACTGGTCAAGCTGCACATCGCGGTTGTTCGAGGTGGAGACCTGCTGGCCACCGTTGACCAACGCGGTGGAAAAATCCGGGCCCAGGCCATGGATGGTCAACACCTGCGGACGACCATTGACCGACTGCGTGGCCAGGCCGGGCAGCCGGCCCAGGGAGTCGGCGATACTGGTGCCGGGAAGCTTGCCGATCTGCTCGGCGGAAACCGCCTCGACGATGGAGTTGGAATCGCGCTTGATCTCGGTCGAGTTCTGGATGCTGCTGGCAAAGCCGGTGACTTCAATGGCGCCCAGCTGGGTCGCGCCTTGTTTCTTCTGTTGTTGGCTCCGGTTCTTTTTCTGGCTCTTCGCAGCAGCCTGGTTCTGCTCCCCCGGTGCCTGCTGCGTCTGTTGACCAGCCGCCTGCGCCTGGCCGACCGGTCCGTCTTGTGCGCGTGCCCGTGCACCGCCGGCCGCCACCATCAAAATGGCCGATGCCAGTGCCGCACTGAGCAAATTGCGTTTGAGAATCATCGTCAGAACCCTCCCCATCAAGGATCAAATTTTTGGTCCGAATAATGACCACCGGGACCCAGCGGGCCGATGGCGACTTGTCGACAAGTCCGTGCCTGCCTTCACGATCGATACTAGTCGCGGCTTCGCCGACGTGGCGCTTTGTGCATACGTATTCATGCCCGTGCCCGGCCCGCTTGCGGCATGAATACGTATGCATCCGCACCAGTCACGCATCCGCCCACGGTTAAGCTTGGCGACACGGTCATTCGACGCGCCGCCGCTCCATGCGCGGGGCGTCCTGCTTCTGGAAGGGTTCCATGGATGCTCATCATTGGTGGCGCGGTGGCGTCATCTACCAGATCTACCCGCGCAGTTTTCAGGACACCGACGGCGATGGCGTCGGCGACCTGCCCGGCATCATCGACCACCTGGACTACGTGGCCAGCCTGGGCGTGGACGCCATCTGGGTCGCCCCGTTCTTCCGCTCGCCGATGCACGACTTCGGCTATGACATCGCCGACTACCGCAACGTCGATCCGTTGTTCGGCACGCTGGACGACTTCGACCGCCTGCTGGAAAGCGCGCACGCGCTTGGTTTGCGCGTGATGATCGACCAGGTACTGAGCCACACTTCCAGCGAACACCCCTGGTTCGGGGAAAGCCGCCACAGCCGGGACAACCCCAAGGCCGACTGGTACGTCTGGGCCGACCCCGACAAGAACGGCGACGTGCCGAACAACTGGATTTCCCTGTTCGGCGGTTCGGCCTGGGAATGGGAACCGGCACGCGGGCAGTATTACCTGCACAACTTCCTGGCCACGCAACCGGACCTCAACTTCCACAACCCGGACGTGCGCCGCGCCATGCTCGACAACGTGCGCTTCTGGCTGGAACGCGGCGTGGACGGGCTGCGCCTGGACTCGATCAACTTCTGCTTCCACGACCAGCAACTGCGCGACAACCCGCCCAAGCCGCCGGAAAAACGCGTCGGGCGCGGCTTCAGCCCGGACAATCCCTACGCCGCGCAATACCACTGGTACAACAACACGCGGCCGGAAAACCTCGACTTTCTGGTCGAGCTGCGCGAACTGTTCAACCAGTTCCCGGAGACGGTCACGCTGGGCGAGGTTGTCTCGGAAGACTCGCTGCAAACCATGGCCGAGTACACCAACGGCCAGCGCCTGCACATGAGTTACAGCTTCGAGCTGCTGAGCAGCGACTTCAGCGCCCACCATATCCGCACCACGGTCGAACAACTGGAAGAACGCATGTCCGATGGCTGGCCGTGCTGGGCCATCTCCAACCACGACGTGGAGCGCGTGGTGAGCCGTTGGGGCGGTACCCAGCCACCATCGTATCTTGGCAACCAATTGACCGCGATGGTCTGCTCGCTGCGTGGTTCGGTCTGCATCTACCAGGGCGAGGAACTGGGCTTGCCCGAGGCCGAGGTGCCTTATGAACAACTGCGCGATCCCTATGGCATCGCCTTTTGGCCCAACTTCAAGGGACGCGACGGCTGTCGCACACCGATGCCGTGGAGCCAGGGCGAACACGCCGGCTTCAGCACCATCACGCCATGGTTGCCGGTGCCCGCGGCACACCATGCGCTGGCCGTGGACCGGCAGGAACGCGACGCAAACTCCACGCTCAACGGCTTCCGCGCGTTCATGGCCTGGCGGCGCACGCAGCCGGCGCTGCGCTGGGGCGACATCCACCTCCTGGATACGGCGGCACCGTTGCTGGCCTTCACCCGCAGTCTTGCCGATCAGACACTGCTGGTCTGCTTCAATCTGTCACCCGCGCCCATCGAAGTGCCCAAGCCGATCGAGGCCACCATCGAGCCCCTGGATGTCGGACATCTGGTGCAAGGCAACGTCACCATGACACACCTGTACCTGCCGGAATACGCGGCACTGTTCGCGCGGGTCGTCACGTCGCACCCCACCGACCAGGTCCGGTAAGTGACACGCTGCCGCCTGGCGTTCCGGCGTACCCGGGACGCCAAGGCACGAAGACCGATGGTCTTCGACCCGCGAAAAGGCCCGCGCGAAGCGGGCCTTTTCGCGGCGCGGGCGAGGGAGCCTACTCCTGCTCCAGCCCCCGATACCTCAACATCGGGCCGATCTGCGGGTCGTGCCCCAGCCAGGCCTTGTACATCGCGGCCAGGTCCTCGGTATTGCCGCGCGAGAGCACCATCTTGCGCAGGCGGTCGCCGTTGGCGCGGGTCAGGCCGCCGTGGTCGAGGAACCACTGATGCGCGTTGTCGGCCAGCAT
>CAZMMO010000014.1:0-13845 GCA_964567365.1 uncultured Rhodanobacteraceae bacterium
ACCCGGGCGCGACCGGCGCAAAGCTCGTTGAACGCTGATGCCGTCGCGCCCAGGTGCGCTCCTACACACACACACGCGGGCACAGCGGCGGGAAACGAACGGGATCAGCCCACGCCCACGGTGCGTTCGGGCAGCGGCGCGTCGAGCGCGGCTTCGAGCCAGGCCGCCATGGCCAGCGTGCCCGCGTCGTCGAAGCGCCGGCCCGCCAGTTGCACGCCCACGGTGCGTCCGTCTCCGGTGAAGCCGGCGTGGACGCTGACGGCCGGCTGCTCGGACATGTTGTAGGGCACGGTGAAACCGATGTGCTGCATGGGAATGGCCGGATCGTTGAACGGCATCGGCCACTCGGCCGGAAACGCCGCCATCGGTGCCACCGGCGAAATCACGAAATCGTACGCCGCGGTGGCGGCGATGGTGCACTCGCGCATGCGCTGGATCTGCTGGTAGCAACGCAGCACCTCGGCGCCGGAAACATCCGCCCCGCGCCGGCACCACTCCGCGATGTAGGGCAGCACCTTGCGCTGGTCGGCGACCTCCAGCGCGGCGTAATCGACCCACGAGCGCACCCGCCAGAAACGGTCCACGTCGGCCAGCAGGCCGTCGTCCATGAACGGAGTGATCGCCTCGACCTGCGCGCCGGCATCGGCAAGCACGTCCACGGCATGGCGGACCACCGCGGCGACGTCCGCATCGACGGCCTCGCCGCAGCCGGCGTCCGCGAGCACGGCGACATGGGCGCCCTCGACGTGGAATTCGGCTTCGTAACCGCCCTCGTACGGCGGCAGCTGCGAGTAATCCCGCACGTCGGGCCGGCCGATGGCCTCCATCGCCCAGCGCAAGTCGGCGACGCGCCGGGCCAGCGGGCCCGCGCAGCGGCCCAGGTAGGGCTTGTCCAGCGGGACGCGGCCGAAGCTCGGCTTCAATGTCGCCAGTCCCAGCCAGGTGCCAGGCAGGCGGATCGAGCCGCCGATGTCCGAACCGATGTGGATGGGCCCGTAGCCCGCCGCCGCCGCGGCACCGGCCCCGGCGGACGAGCCGCCCGTGGTCAGACGCGGATCGATCGGGGAACGCGAGACGCCGTGCAGCGAGGACACGCCCGAGGACAACATGCCCCAGTCGGGCATCACGGTGGAAGAGAAGATCACGGCGCCGGACTCGCGGAACCGCTGCGTGATCGGCGCATCGTAGTCCACCGGCTGCGGATGACCGACGGCGGTACCGTGCGGCATGGGCACGCCCTTGCGCGCGACGTTTTCCTTGACCGTCACCGGCACGCCGTCCAGCGGCCCCTTCGGCTTGCCCGCGGCCCAGCGTTCGCCCGCGCGTGCGGCTTCGGCACGCGCCGCCTCGAAATCGGGCCACCACAACGCATGGAGCACCGGCTCGCAGGCCTCGACGCGCGCGCGCACCGAATCGATGACCTCGACCGGGCTGAAAGCGCCGGAGCCGTAGCCCGCGCGCAGTTGGTCCACTCCCAGGTCGCAAAGCTCGCGCCTGCCCTTGTCGTCCGGATGGGAAACATCGTTCATGGAAAACCCGTCAACCGTCAGAAATCACTGCTTTGCCGCGCGCCGGCACGGCACGCGGGTCCGGGCGCCACAGGCTCACCGCGCACACCACCACGAGGTTGCAGGCTAGCGCCACCAGCCCGCCGTTGATCCCATGGATCGGATCGTTGCCGGTGTAATGCAGGCCCAGCATGACGACCGCGCCGACGATGAGCCCGGCCAGCCCCGCCTGTTTGCTCATGCGCGGCCAGTACAGGCCCAGCAGCACGATCGGCACCAGCTGCGCCATGCCCTCGTAGGAGAACACCGACAGGTTGACCAGCAGCCCGGGCATCAGCAGGCTGCCGGCCAGGGCCAGGACGCCGGCGATCAGGCAGACCCCTTGCGCGGCCCGCCGCTGGCCCCGGTCCTGCGCGACCGTCTTGTGCGTGCCCTTGACCCCGCCGCCGAGGATGGTGCGCCCCCACATGGTGCCGATGACCAGCATGAACACGCTCATCGGCACGATCGCCGACAGCGCACCGGCCACGCCGATGATGCCGACCAGCGACGCCGGCAGCGCATCGGTGACCAGGCTGTACAGGGCCAGATCCGCATCCTGCAGGGCCGGAATGACGAACAGCGCCATGCAGCCGATCATCATCGGCACCAGCAGCAGCAACTGGTACCACGGCAGCACGATGGAATTGCGGCGCAGCGTGTTGGCCGTCTTCGCGCCCAGGAAACCCGACACCATGGTGGGAAAAATGTTGATGGTGAGCGCGTTCAGGACGATGGTCGACACGAACCAGACCGCGCCGAACTCACCCGAACCGTGGCCCGGAAAGGTCAGCCACTGCGGTTTCTCCGCGATCATGCGCTGCGCGAACTCGCGCAGGCCGCCGAAATAATGCAGCGGAAAATAGATCGCCATGAACAGGATCGAGGCCACCACCAGCCCGTCCTTGAGCACGCTGACCCAGGCCGAGCCGCGCAGGCCGGACACCAGCACGAACGCCTCGGCGACCACGAACGAGACCACCGCCGCCAGCTTCAGGTCGATCGCGTTGTAGGACATGGCATGCACCACGGCGGCCATGCCCTGGATCTGCAACTGGATGTAGGGAATCAGGAAGATCGTGCACAAGACCGCCACCAGGATGCCCAGCCCGCGCGAGCGGAAGCGGTATTCGGCGATGTCCGAGATGCAGATCAGGTCGTGGCGCGTGCAGTAGGTCCAGATCAGCGGCGCCACCAGGTAGGCGGCGACCAGGCCGCTGCTGACATAGCCGACCAGGAACAAGATCGGCACGCCGAACTTGTAGGCCCAACCGGCCGTGCCGAGGAACGAAAAACTGGTGTAGGACTCGCCCGCCATCAGGATCAGCACGAACAGGATGCCCAGCCCGCGCCCGGAGACGGACCATTCGGTCATGGACTTCTCGCGCCCGCGGCCGGACCACACCCCGACCACCACGGTCGCGACCATGGCGACGGCGAAAATCGTGCTGGCGACGGCCACCTGTCCGCTCATGGCGCATTCTCCCCGTCGCCGTGCGACACTCCCGTCGCCCCGGCTCCCTCGACAGTTTCCCCGAAGGCGATGTCCGCCGGCACGGGCTCGTCGGCATCGGAGCGGTACAGCGGATCCATGCGCGCCACCAGCCAGACGAACGCCGGCGTCAGCACGGTCACCACGATGGTGTAGAACACGATGAACGGCAGGCCCAGCACGACCGGATGGATGGTGTTGGCTACCAGCGGCGTGAGCAGGTACAACACCACCGGAATCGCCAGCAGCCACAGGACCTGCCGCCGCGAACGCCCGCCGCGCCGCGGCATGCCCGCGCGATCACCGGCCCCCGTTGGATCCGTCTTGTCCGCCATCATGTCGTTGCTCACCCCGCCTCCACTTCGTGCACGATCGCCTGCGTCATTTCCGTGGTGCTTGCCCGGCCGCCGAGGTCGGGCGTGCGCGGACCTTCCGGTTGCGCCAGCACCCGCTCCAGGGCCTGCATGACGGCCGCGGCGGCTTCGCTCTCGCCCAGGTGGTCGAGCATCAGCGAGGCCGACCAGATCTGGCCGATCGGATTGGCAATGTTGCGGCCCGCGATGTCGGGCGCCGAGCCGTGCACCGGTTCGAACATCGACGGATACCTGCGCTCCGGATTGATGTTCGCGCCCGGCGCGATCGCGATGGTGCCGGTCAGGCCCGGGCCCAGGTCCGAGAGGATGTCGCCGAACAGGTTCGAGCCCACCACCACGTCGAAGTGCTCCGGCGTCATGACCATGCGCGCGGTCAGGATGTCGATGTGGAACTGGTCGGTGCGCACGTCGGGATAGCGTTGCGCCATGGCCGCGAAACGCTCGTCCCAGAACGGCATGGAGAAATACAGGCCGTTGGATTTCGTGGCCGAGGTGACGTGCGGCCGCTGCAGCTTGCGCGCCAGTTCGAAGGCGTATTTCTGGATGCGGTCGACGCCCTTGCGCGTGAAAACGGCCTGCTGCACCACGAACTCCTCGTCGGTACCGGCGAACATGCGTCCGCCCAGCCGGGAGTATTCGCCCTCCGTGTTCTCGCGCACGATCCACAGGTCGATGTCGCCCACCTTTTTCCCGGCCAGCGGACAGGACATGCCCGGAAACAGGCGCACCGGGCGCAGATTGACGTACTGGTCGAACTCCTGGCGGATCGGCAGGATCAGTTCCCACACCGAGACATGGTCCGGCACCTGCGGCGCGCCCACGGCGCCGAACAGGATGGCGTCGCTGTCGCGCAGGCGCGCCAGGCCGTCCGCGGGCATCATGCGCCCGGTTTCGCGGTAGTACTCGCAGCCCCAGTCGTAGTGGGTGAAGGCAAACCGCAAGTCGAACTTCGCGCTCACCGCGTCGAGCACCTGCAGGCCCGCGGCCATGACTTCCTTGCCGACCCCGTCGCCGGGGATCACGGCGATGGCATGGTCCTTAGCCACGGCCAACTCCTTCGCTCCGATCCACAACCTTTCTCATGACTTCGACTCCGCCTGGGCCAGCCACACATCCATCAGCTCCGCCACGGTACCGCGCTCGCGCGCCTGTCTGCCACGCGCGAACGCCTCGCGCACCGCGTCGGCCGTCGCATGCGGCATCCCGGCATCGGCCGCCATGGTGGTGTAATAGGTCAGGTCCTTGAGGGCATTGGCCAGGGAAAAGCGGAACCCGGAGTCGTCGCGCGCGCGGATGTAGGGCGCGAGCCGGTCCAGGACCACGCCGCCGCCGCCGCCCGAACCGAGCACCTCGAGCAGTTTCTCCGCGCTGATGCCCGCATGCTCGGCACAGGCGGCAGCCTCGGCCAGCACGGCGGCAAAACCCAGCGAGACGAAGTTGTGGACCAGCTTGAGGCGATGGCCCGACCCGGTCGGGCCGGCCAGCACCATGTTCTCGGCGAAGCTCGCGAGCAGCGGCCTGCAGGCCTCGAACACGTCCGCTTCGCCGCCGACGATGAGGTTGAGCCGTCCCTGCGCGGCCTCCTTCGGCGTGCGCGTCATCGCCGCGTCCAGGTAATGCCCCTGCGCCTGGCGCACGTCCGCGGCCACCTTGACGGTGGAAGACGGGATGGCCGTGGAACAGTCGATGACGGTGGTGCCCGGTCGCAGGTGTCCGTGCAGGCCCTGCGCGCCGTAGAACACGTCCTCGACCTGCGGCGTTCCGGTGACGCACAGGATGATCGCGTCGGCCTGTTGCGCGATTTCCGCCGGGCTGGCGGCCTTGCGTGCGCCGGCATCGAGAAGATCGTCCACCGGCTGGTTGCCGGGATGGTCGAGGAACACCAGCGCGTAGTGGTGACGCAAGACATTCACGGCGATGCCGTGGCCCATCAAACCTACACCGATGAGGCCGACCGTGGCCTTGGCCTGGTTGGAAGAATCCATGTCACACCCGCCTTCGAATCATGGGAAACATTGCCGGTACAAGGTCTCCGGGAGACCTCGAAAAACCGCCTTCCCCCGGTGCCAAACCACAAAATGACCCCGTCGCAGGAATGACGAAAAAACGGAATTTTTCGAGGCTTCCCCGTAGGAGCGCACCTGGGCGCGACAGCCTCGGCTTTTCATGCAGCCTCACGCCGGTCGCGCCCGGGTGCGCTCCTACATGAAAGGCGACCGGCCATCCGCAAATATCGGAGTTTTTCGAAGCTCCCTTCACGGGCACACCGCAGGGTAGGTGCTGCAATAGCTGGGAATGCCGGCGGCCGGAGTGGCGTGCACGATGGCCTGTACCACGGCGCGCGCCAGCGCATCGGCGCCGGCGACGTAGATGCGGTTCACCTCGCGGGGATGCTTTTCCACCGACAGCGGCTCGCCCTGGCCGGTGGACATGGCGAACACCGTATCGCCGTCGAACAGCGTGTGGATCGGCCGGATCGACATGGCCAGGCCATCCTGCGCCATCAGCGCCATGCGCTTGGCCATGGCCTTGTCCATGGGCGCATTGGTCGCCACCACGGCGATCGTGGTATTCATTTTTTTCGGTTCCAGGCGGGCCGGCTTCTTGTCCGCCGCGGCCTTGCCGCAGTTGGCCACCTTGCCGGGACGCAGGTGGAACTCGTCGCCCAGCTCCAGGCTCTCGGCATAGAACCGGCAGGTGCGCGGGTCGATGGCGCTGCCGACGCTGTTGACCACCACGATGGCGCCCACGACGTAACCGTCGGGAAGTACCACGCTGGCCGTGCCCACGCCGCCCTTCATGCCGCCGGAGCGGGCGCCCGTGCCGGCGCCCACGGTGCCCTGGCGCATCGTCTTGCCGCTGGCCGCGGCGATGGCCTTGTAGCCGTATTCGGGGGTCGGCGTGGCGGTGAATTTCCCGCCCCGGCCCAGGTCGAAAATGATGGCGCCGGGAACGATCGGCACCACCTCGCCCGGCTGCTTGCCGACGCGAAAACCCTGCTCGTGCTCGCGCAGCCAACGCATCACGCCGTAGGCGGAAATGAGTCCGTAGGAACTGCCGCCGCTGAGCACGATGGCGTTCACGTGCTGCACCAGGTTGCGCGGATCCAGCAGGTCGGTTTCGCGCGTGCCCGGCGCGCCGCCGGCTACGTCCACGCCGGCCACGGCGCGGTTGGGAGCGTACACGACGGTCGTGCCGGTCAGGTATCCGTCGCCGATTCTCTGGTACTGGCCCACCTCGATGCCGGGAACATCGACGATCGAATTGGTCGGCCCGGGTTTGGCGGTTGCCGACGAGGACGGGGTCGCCGCCAGGGCCGGCAGGGACACCGCGGCCACCAGGCCGGCGAGCAGGAGGCGAACGAGCGGGGTCGATAGGTTCATGATGCAATGCCTTTCGCAGGTTGTCGCTGGTTGCAGGGAAGACACGCACGGTCCCCCTGCATGAAATCAATCGTCCACGGCCCGACGCATCCTTGCGGTCATGTGCCGTGGAACGCCGCCACCGTCTTCAGGCGCGTGAATTCGTACAGGGCCGCGAAACCTTTCTCGCGCCCGTGTCCGGAATGTCCCACGCCGCCGAACGGCAGCTCGATGCCGCCTCCGGCACCATAATTGTTGATGAAGACCTGGCCGCACTTCAGGCGCCGCGCCATGCGCATCTGGCGGCCGCCGTCGCGGGTCCACACGCCGGCGATCAGGCCGTACGGAGTGCCGTTGGCGTAGCGTACCGCCTGCTCCTCGTCGTCGAACGGCGTGAGCACCTGCACCGGGCCGAAGATCTCTTCCTGCGCCAGCGCGTGGTCGGGCGGAACTTCCGAGAACAAGGTCGCGCGGACGTAATGTCCGCCCGCGGGCGCGCCGTCGGCGACGGTTCCCTGCGCGGCCACGTGCAGGTCGGCCTTGCCGCGCTCGATGTATTGGTTCACCCGCGACTGCTGTTTCGCGGAGATGATCGGCCCCAGGTCGCGGTCGTCCAGCGCCGGGCCGGAGACGATGTCGGCATAGATTTCCGCCATGCGCTGCTTGACCGTTTCGTAGACGCCGCGCTGGACCAGCACGCGCGAGGCGGCCGAACAGGTCTGCCCGGCGTTTTGCATGCAGGCGCCGACCAGGGTCGGCATGGCCTGGTCGAGGTCGCAGTCGTCGAACACGATGTGCGGCGACTTGCCGCCCAGTTCGAGGCTGAGGGGCTTGACGTTGCGCGCCGCCGCCGTCTGGATGAGCCGCCCGGTCGCCACCGAGCCGGTGAACGAGAAATAGTCCACGCCCGGATGCGCGGACAAGGCGGCCCCGGCCTCGCTGCCCAGGCCGCTGACGATGTTCCACGCCCCGGCCGGCAGACCCGCCGCGTGTGCGATGGCCGCCACCGCGAGAGTGGAGGCCGAGGCATCCTCGGAGGGCTTGGTGACGCAGGCGTTGCCCACGGCCAGCGCGCCGCCCACCGCGCGGCCGATGATCTGCATGGGGTAGTTCCAGGGAATGATCACGCCGACCACGCCATGCGGTTCGCGCCGCGTGTAGACCGTGAACCCCTCCTTGTAGGGAATCGTCTGCCCGGCCAGCTTGTCGGCCGCGCCGGCATAGAATTCGAAGTAGCGCGCCAACGCCTTGGCATCGACCAGGGATTGCCGCAGCGGCTTGCCCACGTCCAGGGCCTCGATGCGGGCCAGGATGTCCGCCTTTTCCAGGACCAGCCGCGAGATCCGCATCAACACGCGCCCACGTTCGGTCGCATCCATGCGGCCCCACTCGCCTTCCCCGGCCGCGCGCGCGGCGCGGACCGCGGCGTCCACGTCCTCTTGCGTGCCGCGGGCAATCGCGCCCATGGTCTGGCCGGTGGACGGGTTTTCGATCGGCAGCGTGGCCCCGGCCTGCGCGGGTTGCCACTGCCCATCGATGAAATGGTGCGTGCTGTCCACGCCGAATGCGTCGCGCAACAACTCGCTGGCCGAAGGAATGAATGGATTCATGGGATGGATTTCACTTCACGGGTCGATGGCATCGGCTCATTCATGGGAGGGAAAATCGAACGACGCGCCCACGGCATGCGCCGGTTCCGGCCAGCGCTGGGTCACCACCTTCTGCCGGGTGTAGAACCGTACGCCATCGGGGCCGTAGATGTGCAGGTCGCCGAACAGGGAATCGTTCCAGCCGCCGAAACTGTAGGTGGAGATCGGCACCGGAATCGGCACGTTGATGCCCACCATGCCCACCTTCACCTCGCGCTGGAACCTGCGCGCGCTGGCGCCGGAGTTGGTGAAAATGCCGGTTCCGTTGCCGTAGGGATTGGCGTTGATCAGGCCGATGGCCGCGTCCAGGTCCGGCACCCGCGCCACGGACAGGACCGGGCCGAAAATCTCTTCCCGGTATGCGCTCATCGTCGGCGTGACGCGGTCGATCACCGTGGGGCCCACGAAGAAACCGTGCTCGTGCCCCGCGACGACCAGATCGCGGCCGTCGATCGCGACCGTCGCCCCGTCCGCCGCGGCCTCGCCGACGATCCGGCTGACCCGCTCCTTGGCCTGCGGGCTGATCAGCGGCCCCATGTCGGCCTGGCGATGGGTGCCCTCGGCCACCGTGATCGCGCCCGCGCGCTCGACGACCTTGCGCACGACGGCGTCCGCCGAGGCATCCAGGGCGATGGCCACCGAGACTGCCATGCAGCGCTGGCCGGCCGAACCGAAGGCCGCGGCGCTGAGGTGCTCGGCCACCAGGTCCATGTCCGCATCGGGCAGGATCACGGCATGGTTCTTGGCCCCACCCAGGGCCTGCACCCGCTTGCCCTGCGCGGTCCCGGCGCGGTAGATCTCGCGCGCGACCGGGGTCGAGCCGACGAAGGAAATGCCGTCGACGTCGGGGTGGGCGATCAGGCCGTCGACCACTTCCTTGTCGCCCTGCAGGACGTTGAACACGCCGTCGGGAAGGCCCGCCGCCTGCCACAGGTTGGCCAGGATGAGCGCCGCGGTGGGATCGCGCGGCGACGGCTTGAGGATGAACGCATTGCCCGTGGCGATGGCGACCGGGGCCATCCACAGGGGCACCATCACCGGGAAGTTGAACGGGGTGATCCCCGCCACCACGCCCAGCGGCTCGCGCACCGAATAGACGTCGATGCCGCGCGAGACCTGGCTGGAATACTCGCCCTTGAGGTGATCGATCAGGCCACACGCGTACTCGACGGTCTCCAGGCCGCGGGCGATCTCGCCGCGGGCATCGCCGAGCACCTTGCCGTGCTCGGAGGTGATGACCTCGGCCAGCTCATCGACCTCGGCGGCAAGCTTCTCGCGGAAGTTGAACAGCACCTTGGTGCGCCGGCTCAGCGACTCGTCGGCCCAGGCCCATGCCGCCTCCTTCGCCACCGCGACCACCCGGTCGACATCGGCACCGTCGGCCAGATGCAAGCGGCCGGTGACCTCGCCGGTGGCCGGATTGTAGACGTCCTGGGTCCGGCTGCCCGACCCCATGACCACTTCGCCCTCCACGTAGTGCCCGATGTCCCGCACGTCCGTACCCGTCTTGTTCACATCACTCGTCATGATCCACCACTTCTTCGGTCATGCATCCGCACCGCGGCTGCATGTTTCCACTATGACACCATCGGCGAAACTCACGCATCGGCACCGGTGTAATACCGGTCCGCCACGTCGAGCGCCTGGTCCAGAATTTCGATCCCCTCGCGCAACTGTTCGGCCGTGGTCACCAGGGGCGGACAGACGTGGGTCCGATTGAAATGCACGAACGGCCACAACCCGCGCTGCCTGCACGCGTCGGCAAACTCGGCCATGGGCGCGGCCGCTTTCCCGCGGGCATTGAAGGGCACCAGCGGAACCCGCGTCTTCCGGTCCCGGACCAGCTCGAGGGCCCAGAACAGCCCCAGTCCGCGCACCTCGCCCACGCTGGGGTGCCGCTGCGCCAGCTTGCGCAGCTCCGGGGCGACCACCTCGCGCTCCAGCTTGCGCACGTGCTCGAGGATGCCCTCCTCGCGGAAGATGCCGATGGACGCCACCGCGGCGGCGCACGCCAGCGGATGGCCGGAATAGGTCAGGCCGCCGGGATACACGCGCTCGTCGAACGTGCGCGCGATGCGCTCGGAAAGGATCACGCCACCCAGCGGCACGTAGCCCGAGTTCACGCCCTTGGCGAAAGTGATCAGGTCCGGCACCACCTTCCAGCGGTCCACCGCGAACCATTCGCCGCAACGGCCGAAGCCGGCCATGACCTCGTCGGTGATGAACACGATGCCATGCTCATCGCACAATTCGCGCACACCCTGCAGGTAACCGTCCGGCGGAATCAGGATGCCGTTGGTGCCGACCACGGTCTCCAGCACGATGGCCGCGATCGTGTCCGGGCCCTCGACCATCACCGTATTGCGCAGGTGCTCCAGCGCACGGGTGCACTCCTCGCCCTCGTCACCGGAATAGAACGCGGAGCGGTACGGATACGGGCCCCAGAAATGCACGACCCCGGGGGCCGCCGGCTCGGAGCCCCAGCGCCGCGGATCGCCGGTGACGGCAATCGCCCCCGCGGTGGCGCCGTGGTAGCTGCGGTAGGACGCCAGCACCTTCAAGCGGCCGGTATGCTGGCGTGCCATGCGCATGGCGTTCTCGTTGGCGTCGGCGCCGCCGTTGGTGAAGAACACCCGGTTCAGGTCGCCGGGCGCCACCTCGCTGATCAGGCGCGCGGCTTCCGACCGCGTGTCGTCGATGAAGCGCGGCGAGATGGTCGCCAGCTTCCGCGCCTGCGCGCCAATGGCCGCCACCATCTTCGGGTGCTGGTGGCCCAGGTTCAGGTTGACCAGCTGCGAGGCGAAATCCAGGTAGCGCTTGCCGTCATGGTCCCAGAACACCGCCCCGCTGCCACCGGCGACCGGCAGCAGGTCGACGTGCTTCTGCGCGGACCAGGTGTGGAAGACATGGGCGCGATCGCGATCGCGCGCTTGGGCATTGGTCAAGTTCATCACCGTGAGACCGATGGCGTGTGATGCCGGGCCGTTGCCGCCGGCATGCCTGCGGAGGAACGCCGGCGCTGCCGGTACCAGGAAACGGGAGCGGCGAATCGCCCGCACGCGCCGGCGCGACAGCGCGCCCCGGCAACCGGGCGTGTGCGGAAAAATTCGCCTTCCGGAATCATCACGGGCCCTACCAGCGATAGGCCGCCGTGGCATAGACATGCCGGCCGTTGTAGCCCATGGGCGCGTCGTTGGGATAGACGATGTTCCCGGCCAGGCCCCACAAGGCCATGGTGTTGCGCTCCGGATAGACGTTGAAGATGTTGTCCGCGCCCAGCGCGAAGTTCCACCCGTCCACCGCGTAACTGACCGACAGGTCGGACAGGTAGCGCGCGCCGTAGCTCATGTCGTACACCGGGTTCCCGCTGCGCGCCGTCCACGACGAATAGCGGGTGACGCGGCCGTTCACGGTCCAGGACCCCTTGCTCCACCGGGCGCCCACGAAACCCTTCGTGCGCCGGTTGGGTATGAGTGCGCCGCGCCCCAGCACGGGGTTCAGGCCGATCTGGTCCCATTGCGACGGATGCGGTTTCACCGAGGTGATCTTGGCGGTGTTGTAGTTGTAGCCCGCCCGAAGCTCCAGCGAGGAACGGGCGAACTGGATCGGCCAACTGGAAACCAGGTCGATGCCCTGGACGCGATTGTCGGTCAGGTTGGCGGCGAAGCGCCCCCCGTTCACGCCGTAGATTCCATAGGACTCCAGGAAACTCCTCACACTGGGCCCGACCAGATTGCTGGTCCAGGCGATGGTGTCGTCGATGTCCACCTGGTAGGCATCGATGGTGACGTTCGGCCCGACGTAGGGCGTGATCACCAGGCCAATATCGAAGGTACGCGAAGTTTCCGGCTTCAACGGCCGCGCGCCCAGGGCGATGGCGGCCGGGTCGGTCACCTTGAACGTCTTGACCTTGAAGGGCGCCAGCACGCCGTTGTCCAGATGCACGAAGGTGACGCCCGTGGTGGAGTAGCCTTCCATCTGCACGGTCGGCGCCCGGAAGCCGGTGGCCACCGTTCCGCGCAGGGCGAACGTCGGCGTGAACTGGTAACGGCCCTTCAATCCCCACACGGTCTTGCTGCCGAAATCGCTGTAGCGCTCGTAGCGGCCGTTGAGCTCCAGCGTGAATTTCGACGTGAGGTCGGCGGATGCATCGACATAGGCGGACTTGTTGTTGCGCGAAGTCGTGCCCGCATCCTCCGGCTTGGTCCCGGGCCCGACCCCTACGAAAGCGTTGTATTCCCCGGCCTTCGCGGTGTATTCCTGATGCCGGTACGCAAGACCCCAGGCGAACGTCAGCGGGCTTTCCAGGCCCACGTTGAACTCGCGCCGGAAATCGGCGTTCACGACATTCTGGCGCACGGTATTCGTGCCGGCGTAGAAGTTGCGTGGCGACGCCGCTCCCAGCGACTCGTTGACGGTGTCGGAAAGATACTGTTTCCAGTGGCTGCCGCCGCTGGTGTAGCTGAGGTCGTAGTGCCACTGGCCGATTTCGCCGCGCACGCCCAGGGTCGAGTTGTCGTCCCGCATGTGGTTGTCGTGCCGGGTCAGGAACCCGTCCGGGACCAGGGAGACGAGGTCGGGGTAGGCGTCCTTGTACTGCGACAGGGAGCGGAAGGTGCTCGCCTGCTCGCCCTCGCGGTTGGCAATGACGGTGAACGCGTAGAGCGTCGCGTTCTCGCCCAGGGAATACTGCGCGTTCATCGCGAACTGCCGGTTGATCTCGTGCGGCAGGCCGAATTCCATGGTGACCTGGCCGTACGTCGGGTCGCCCGGATAGCGGTTGTCGGGCCCGGCGTGGTTGGTCATGTTCTGGCGCAGGTAGTCGACCGACAGGTGGACCCAGCCCTTCTTGCCCAGGGCGAAACCACCATCGGCCCCGCCGCGCACGGTGCCGCCCTGGTGTCCGTCCCACTGGCCGCCCGATACATGGACGGCGCCATGCTCGTACCCGCCCTTGAGGATGATGTTGATGACGCCGGCGATCGCGTCCGATCCGTACAGCGCCGCGGCACCGTCGCGCAGCACCTCGACGCGTTCGACCGCGGACATCGGGATGGTGTTGAGGTCGACCGGGGACGAGCCGCTGGAGAACCCGGACGTATTGGTATAGGCCGTGGTGTGCATGCGCTTGCCGTTGATCAGCACCAGCGTGTCGTCCGGCGGCAGGCCGCGCAGTTGCGCGGGACGGATGTTCTGCGTCGCGCTGCCCCGGACCGCGGCCTGCGGCATGTTGAACGAAGGCAGCAGGGTACGCAGGGCGCGCGCAAAGCTCGGCTGGCCGGTATTGACCAGGTCCTCCGGCGTGAGCACGTCGATCGGCGCCAGCGAGAAGGAGGCGGTACGGTCCGCCACGCGGGTACCGGTGACGATCACCCGCTCCAGTTTTTGCGGCTGTTGCGTTTTCTGCGCCTGGCTCCCGGA
>CAZMMO010000014.1:13945-15435 GCA_964567365.1 uncultured Rhodanobacteraceae bacterium
GGCCTGGCCGCTGCCGTCCGGCGCCTGGGCGGCGGATTGCGCGGCAACGGGAAAACTCGCCAGTGCGAGGCATGCCAGGGCAATTTCAAGCGCCAGCTTGCGGCTGCACGTGGAACCCACTTTCTTCGACAAATTCATGACCAACCCTCCTGCGGCCCCGGCCCGTGCAAGCACCACGGCATGGCTTTTGAATGGAAACGGAAACGGCGGACCTCCTCGTTCACCCGCGATTTCCTGCGTCGGATAATTCTCCCGCGTAAAAATGGCAGTCGCGTGTAATTTTTAGAGAGAATAGCTTCAATACGTGCGTTCCTTAGCACGCAACACGACCTTGGGAAAAGGCCGTCATGGGTACGGGCACCATCAGATTTCATGTATTCCCGTGGAACCGGATTGCCAAGCAGTGTACGCTGGATGGAAAGTTGCTTAAATGGCACGCGTAACAAGCTGGATTTCGTTTCTATGAAACATTCCATACCCTCCATTGCCCCGCTCACCAACGCGGATCTGCACCAGTTGCGCCTGTTCCAGACGGTCGTGCGCTGCGGCGGGCTGACCGCCGCCGAGCCCGAGTTGAACGTCGACCGCTCGACCATCAGCCGCCATCTCAAGGCACTGGAGGAGCGTCTGGGCACCACGCTGTGCCACCGCGGACGCTCCGGATTCGCGCTGACCGACGAAGGCACGCGGGTGTACGAATCGGCCGAGCGGCTCCTGGCCGCGACCAGCAAATTCTGCACCGAGGTGGGCGAAATCAACGACCGCGTGCGCGGCCGCCTGCGCATGGCCCTGTTCGACAAGACCCTGACCAATCCCGAGGCACACATCAGCACCGCGCTGGGGGACTTTGCCACGCGCGCGCCCGAGGTGGAAATCGAGCTGCACGTGGGACCCACCCACCAGATCGAGGCCAGCGTGATCGACGGGGCCTGGCAGGTCGGCATCATCCCGACCCACCGCCCTTCGCCGGCGCTGGACTACATGCCGTTGTTCGGCGAACGCATGCTGCTGTACTGCGGACGCGACCATCCCCTGTTCGACCAGCCGGACGTGCCGAGCAAGGAACGGGACGTGTGGGCGCAGCAGTACGCGGGCCTGGGCTTCCACTCGCCCAACATGAAGACCGGCAACAGCTTCGGCCTGACGCGTTCGGCCGAGGCCTACGACCAGGAGGCCGTGGCCACGCTGGTCCTGTCCGGGCGCTTCATCGGTTTTCTGCCCACGCACTACGCCAAGCCGTTCCAGGACCAGATGCTGCTGCGCCCGCTGTATCCGCAGCGTTTCCGTTACAACTGCGAGTTCGCCGCCATCTTCCGCAGTTCGCCGCCGCCCTCGCGGTTGATCAAGATCGCCCTGGACTGCCTGCGCCGCGCGCACCGGCAGTCACCGGAGCGAGCAACGAATACGCTCCGGGCAACCGCGGCCACGGATGATCCCTGATTCACGCTTTTCGAGACCCCCACGTAGGAGCGCACCCGGGCGCGACCGGC
>CAZMMO010000015.1:0-15192 GCA_964567365.1 uncultured Rhodanobacteraceae bacterium
GGAAGCGGAAGCTGCCGGCCTCGCGTTCGTAGACGCTGATGCCGATAATGTCCGAAGGCAGCAGGTCGCTGGTGAACTGGACGCGCTGGAAATCGAGGTCGAAGGTGGCCGCCAGCGCGCGCGCCAGGGTGGTCTTGCCGACGCCGGGCACATCTTCGAGCAGCAGGTGTCCGCCGGCAATCAGGCAGGCGAAGGCCAGCTTCACCTGGCGCGGCTTGCCCAGCACCACGCCGTTGACCTGGGCCAGGGCCCGGTTCAGGCGTCCGCGCAAATCGTCGGAAAGGGGAACGGAGGCAACCATGACTGTCCGGACCGGAAAGGAATGTGATGCATGCGTGACCGTTGCAGTGTAGCCGCCGTCGCCTCGCGCTGGCGAGTCGCCTTTGTCGCGGTTTTCGTGATCGAGCTGGCGTTGAAGCTGGCGGTGGCCGCCACGTTGGCCCCGTTCGTCGACGAGGCCTTCTACTGGCAGGAAAGCCGTCACCTGGCCTGGGGGTACAGCGATCTGCCGCCGCTGACGGCGTGGTTGATCCATCTGGGCGAGACGGTGGCCGGGCACGGGTTGCTGGGCATGCGCTGGCCGTTCCTGGTCATCGGCGCGGCGCTGCCATGGCTGGTGGCGGCCATGGCGCGGCGTCATTTCGGCGCGCGCGCCGGTTGGCAGGCCGGTTTGCTGTGCATGGCCCTGCCGCTGGCCGGCACCCTGGGCGTGCTGGCGCTGCCGGACGTGCCGTTGACCGTGGCCATCATGCTGGCCTTGCATGCCTTGTCGCGCGCGATGGACGAGGATCGCTGGCGCGACTGGCTGCTGCTGGGCGTGGCCCTGGCCCTGGCGTGGATGACGCATTATCGCGCCGCCATGGCCATGCTGGCCGGCCTGCTGCTGTTCGCGTGGATGCCGCGCGGACACCGGCAGTGGCGCCGCCCGGGATTCTGGCTGGCGATGGGCGTGGCGGCATTGGGCCTGGTCCCGCTGGTCGTTTCCAACCTGCGCCAGCAGGGAGCCGGGCTGGAATTCCAACTCGTCGGGCGCAACCCGTGGAGCTTCCACGCCGATGCGCTGGTGCAGCCGCTGGCGCAGGCGCTGGCCTGCACGCCGCTGTTGTACGCGTTGTTGTTGTGGGCATTGTGGCGCTGCCTGCGGCGCAGCCGCGAGGGTGCGCCGTGGGACCTGCTGGCGGTGACGGCGGCCACCTTCCTGGTTGGCTATTTCGTGCTCGGCCTGTTTGCCGACGACACGCATTTCCGCGCGCACTGGCCGCTGCCGGGATACCTGCCCTTGCTGGTGGCCCTGCCGCCCTTGCTGGCGGGTGCCTGGCAACGGCGCGCGTGGCGCGTGTGGCTGGTGCTGGCTCTGGCGCTGGCCGGTGTCGGCCAACTGACGATGTATGCCTATCTGGGGGCGACCGCGCGCGGCGGCCGGGCCCTGCTGACGCTGCACGGGACGAAGGCGTTTCCGGTCAACTTCACCGGCTGGCGTCGCAGCGCGCAGGTGGCCAAGCGGTTGCTGGCGAAGATGCCGGCGGACACGGTGCTGGTGGCCGACAATTTCATTCTCGGTGCCGAGCTGGAATTCCAGTTCGATGGTCGCCGGCCGGTGTACGTGCTGGACAGTCCGCTCAATGCCAAGCACGGGCGCGCCGTGCAGCTGGCTCGTTGGCAGCGCGACGAGAAGGGCCTGTACCGGGCCCATGCGGGGGCCCCGGCCCTGCTGGTGGTCGACGAGTGGATCCTGCGCGCGCACCAGCGTCCGCATTGGCTGGGTTCGTTGTGTTCGCGCATGGCCGGCCCGAAGTTTCTCGAACGGCTGGATCTGTACGCCGGCGAGCGCCGTTTCGCTTTTTACGCCGCGCGCGTGCCGGCACATGCGCTGCCGGCCATGCCGCGCGATGCGTGCGTGGTGTGGCGCAAGGCCTATGCGGCGGAGCAGCGATTCCTGAAGCAGGGCAGACGCGCTCCGTAGGGCGGGTGCGGACCGCCGGTCCGGACCTTCGTCGGCGGGCCGTGCCCGCCCCGCGCATCAGGGGAGCGGGATGCCGCACTCGCGCAGCAGGCGCGCCACGGCGATCAGGGGCAGGCCGATCAGGGCGGTGGGATCGTCGTTTTCGATGCGTTCGAACAGGGCGATGCCGAGGCCTTCGCATTTGCAGCTGCCGGCGCAGTCCAGCGGCTTTTCGGCGGCGAGGTAGCGTTCGATGGCGGCGGCATTCAGGGCACGGAAATGCACCCGCGTGGTATCCATGGCGTGGTGCGCGCCGGTGCGGGCGTCGATGACGCATACGGCGGTGTGGAAGCTCACGATGCGGCTCGAGCAGCGCGTCAGCTGGGCGCGGGCCGTGGCCAGGTCGCCGGGTTTGCGCAACAGGTCGCCGTCCAGCGTGGCCACCTGGTCGGAGCCGATGACGATGCTTGCAGGCTCCGCGCCGGCGACGGCGCGGGCCTTGGCCTCGGCCAGGCGCATGGCGCGGGCGGCCGGAGCCTCGCCGGTGCGCGGGGTTTCGTCGACCTGCGGCGCCTGCTGCCGGAAATCCGCAACCAGGCGGCGCAGCAGTTCGGCTCGGTAGCGGGAGGTGGAGGCCAGGAGGATGCGTGTCGTGTCGCCGGTACTCATCAGTCACGTTCGATGTGGTCGCGCACGGCCTGTTCCAGCTCGCGCTGGGCGTGGTCCAGGGCGCGCAGTTGCGGTTCCAGGCTGGCGCGGGCGCGCGTCAACGCGGTGACGGCGTCGTCCAGCTCCCGCTGGCTGGCATGGACGGAGTGGTCGCGGATCCACAGCCGGTGTTCGAGCAGCGAGCGCAGGCCGGCGTCCACGGCCTTGCGCGCGTCGGACTCGCCGGCCACGGGGGTGTCGGGCGTGATGGCCATCACGGCGTGGGCGCGATCCAGCCGCTGGCGGCATTCCACCAGGTCCGATTCCAGGCGGTCGGCATTGTCCAGCAGGTGGTGCAACGCGGCATGACGCTGGCGCAGGCGTCGATGGTTGCGCATACTGATCGCCGCGGCGATGGCGATGACGGCGATAAGGGCGGTTGCCGCCCATTCCCATGTGTCCACGTTCGGTTCCCCTGCCTCCGGTTCCGTGAGTCAAACACCTGTGCGTCCCGCGATCAACTCCTCACGAGGGGGGTGATGGGTGTCGGGTTCACTTTGACGCCCGCCGGGAGGCCGGCACCGCGATTGACGGATACCGGGCACTTGTCTAGAATCGGCAGGCTATGTCCCTGACTTTGCCCGAGACCGTGGATGTCTGGCGCATGGTCTCGGCCCGGCGTTCGTTTGCCGGCGACTTGCCCGTTGCCGGCATGCAGCGTCTGGGCGAGGTGCTGGCCGATGCCGCGGGCGACATCCGTTACACGCTGGATTTCGACCGTGACGAGTTGGGTACGGCGTATCTGGCCGTGCAGGCGCATGCTCCATTGACGCTGTTGTGCCAGCGGACGCTGGAGCCGTTCGTGCTGCCGGTGGCGCTGGATACGCGGTTGGGGTTGATTACCACGGACGACGAGGTGGCCGCCTTGCCGCCCGGCTACGAACCGTTGCTGGTCGACGATGGCCACATCCGTCCGGCGGCGGTCATCGAGGACGAACTGCTGCTTGCCGTGCCCCTGGTGCCGGTATCGCCGCAGAGTGAATGGCCCGAGGAGGGCCTGGTGTCGGTGGCGCCGGACGCGCCGCCGGCCGCCGAGACAGAAAACCCGTTCGCGGTGTTGCGCGAACTCAAACGCAAGTAATACCGGAGATCCACCATGGCCGTTCAAAAAAGCCGCAGAACGCCTTCCACCCGCGGCATGCGTCGCGGGCACGACAAGCTGAAGGCTGCCCAGTTGGCGACCGATCCCACGACTGGCGAAGTGCATCGCCGCCATCACATCACCAAGGACGGCTACTATCGCGGTCGCAAGGTGATCGAGGTCAACGACGCTTTCGTCGACGAAGACTGAGCGCGGGGATCGGGTCTGCAACCGGATACGGGCGAGGCGGCGCGGCGACGCGCCGCCTCGCCTTCGTGTGCGTCAGGAGGCGCTGATGGAATCCATCAGAGCTTCCTTTACCATGCGGGCATCATGAATCGTCCCGAGCCGCCCGTGTCGCCGTTGACGCCCTGCGTGGGCGTGTGCCGCCTCGATGCGGCGGGCTACTGCATCGGTTGCCGCCGCAGCCTGGACGAAATCGCCGGGTGGACCGGCCTGGAGGACGACGAACGCGCGCGCCTGATGCGCGAGGTGCTGCCGCGGCGTGGAGGGCCGGTGTCGTGAGCCCGCTGTGCGAGCGATTGCGGCAGGCCCTGGTCCCGCTCTCGCAGCCGCCCGAATCGCCCGGCTGGAACCACGCCTATATCGCCGACCGGCTGGGCGAGGTGCCGCTGCTGTCGGCGGCGGTGCTGGTTGCCGTGCGTGAGGAGGCGCCGAACCACATCGTGTTCACCCGTCGCCACGACCGCCTTGCCCAGCACGCGGGGCAGGTGGCTTTCCCCGGCGGCGGCATGGATGCCGGCGATCGCGACATGGTCGATACCGCCCTGCGCGAGACCGAAGAGGAAATCGGCCTGCCGCGCGAGGTCGTGACGCCGCTGGGCTTCCTGGACCGTTTCGAGACCACCAGCGGCTTCTGCGTCACGCCGGTCGTGGCGAGCATCGCCGCCGGCGCCCCGACGCTGACGCCCAATGCCGGCGAGGTGGCCGAGGTGTTCGAGGTGCCGTTGGGCTTTTTCCTCGATCCGGATCATCGCCATCATTACACCATGGAGTATCGTGGGCGGCGCCGGCCGATGGTCGAGTTCCGGTTCGACGGCCACCGCATCTGGGGCGCCACCGCGGCCATGCTCCTGAACCTGCTCGAACGGATGGACGCGAAATGAACGCATACACTCCCCTGATCGGCGTGGCCGAGTTGGCCGAGCGGATCACCGATGCGGGCGATGCGTTGCTGGTGGTGGACTGCCGCTTCGACCTGGCCGACCCGAACCGGGGCCGGCACGACTACCTGGCAGGGCATGTGCCCGGTGCCGTCTATGCCAGCCTGGACGAGGACCTGTCCGACATGCGGCGGCTGGGCCAGGGCCTGGGGCGCCATCCCTTGCCCGATCCGGAAACCTTTGCCGCCACCTTGGGCCGCTGGGGCTGGCAACCCGGGACCACGTTGGCGGCCTACGACGCCGGCAGCGGGGCCATGGCCGCCGCGCGGCTGTGGTGGTTGATGCACTGGATGGGCGTTCCGGCGCGCGTGCTCGATGGCGGCCTGGCCGCCTGGTGCGGGGCCGGCCAGGCGCTCGAGCAAGGCGGGGTCGAACGCCCGCATACCCGGGTGCAGGTGCGCTTCGACCCGGACAAGGTGCTGGCCACCGCGCCATTGCGCGAACGCCTGGCCGCCGGCGACGTGCTGCTGATCGACGCGCGCGCCGCGCCGCGCTACCGCGGCGAGAGCGAGCCCATCGACCCGCGTGCGGGCCACGTGCCGGGCGCGCGCAACCGGCCCTTTGCCGACAATCTGGAGGCGGACGGCAGGTTCCATCCGGCCGCGGCGTTGCGGCGCGGTTTCGGGCAACTGCTGGAGGGCCGTGACCCCGGCCAGGTGGCGCACATGTGCGGCTCGGGCGTCACCGCCTGCCACAACCTGCTGGCGATGGAGCAGGCCGGGCTGCACGGCTCGCGCCTGTATGCGCCTTCCTGGAGCGGCTGGGTCAGTGACCCGGACAATCCGGTGGCTGAGGGCGGGAAGTGAGTGGGCAGGAGCGAGAAGTGGGTGGAGAGGAGTGAGAGGTGCTGTCTACAGCCTCACTTTTCACTTTCCGCCTGCAACAACGGAGCAGCGTATCCCGCACCGGCACCGCACACTTGGCCACTCACTCCTCTCCACTCACTCCTCGCTTCCCTCATTCGTCCGCGGCGGTCCAGCTGTAGCGCACGCTGTAATCGAGCGTCGTCTGGCCGCCGGCCGGTACCTTGACCTGGAATTCCAGCAGGTCCGGCGTCTGCTTGTCGGGCTGGATGCTCGAGGAAGTCAGGGTCCAGTTGCGCCAGCGCCAGGGATGCTCGCGTACGGTGACGGTGCGATCGGTCTGGCCGGCATTGTTCAGCGTGATGCGGAAGCCCTCGTCCATGTGCCGCGCCGCCTTGTTGACCGTGAAGCTGGTGCGCTCGCGGCTGCCCGTGAGGTCAAAGGCGGTACCCAGGGTCAGGTCGACCGGCTGGCCCTTGGGCGTGTCGTTGATGCGGCCTTCGCCGAGGAATTCGGCGTTGCCGTCGTCATCCAGGGTGAGCACCCGCAGGAAGCCGGCGGGAAAGCTGTCGAAGGCGGTGAAGGCGAGGGTGCTGGTGACCGGGCCATGCTGGGTCGCGCTGTCGTTGTTGCTCAGCACGGGGCGCGACGGATGGTAGGTGTTGCCGTGCTCGAACAGCCACGTGCGCTGGCACGAGACGGTGCGTGCCTTGTACAGCGGGGTCAGCGTGATGCTGCCTTCGGGCAGGGTCACCGTGCCGGGCAGGGCATAGGTGCGGTAGTCGCCCAGCGAACCCTGCTGGGGCACGGCCGCGTAGCTTTGCGCCTGGGCCGACATGGCTTTCATCATCACCGGTCGCGGCGCGCTCGGCTTGGCGAACCGGGGCGAACCGGCAACCAGCTTGATGCTGGCGTCGTCCCAGTCGCGGCCGCTGCGGTTGGCGATGCTGGCCTGGGCCTCGACGCGCATGCGGCAGCGGCTGCCGGGCTGCAATATGCCGGTGTAGGCGGCGCGCCAGCCGATGCCGGAGGTGGGGTACATGAGTGTGGCGTGCTGCGAGCCGGAGCTGGAGGCATCCACCCGCAACTGCAGGCGGGCGCCGCCGCCGACCTGGCCTCCGGTCAGCTTGATGGCGGCATACTTGTGGATCACCGTCGGGCCGAACACGTCGCCGCCAATCACCAGGCTGCCGTCGCGGTTCACCTGCAGCAGCAGACCCTTGGCCAGTTGTTCGCCGCCGGTACCGAGCACGGTGACGGACTTGCCGATATGCCCGCTCAGGGTGCCGTTGTCGCCGCGTGGCAGCAGCAGCCGCTGGGACAGCACCTTTGTCTTGTCCGAGTCGAAGTCCAGGTGCACCGATTCCGGATCGAGGAAATCAGGCAGGTCGCCGACGACGATGTCGTGGGTGCCCGATTGCAGGTGCAGCGTGCGCTGCTCGTGCACCACCACGTGCCCGGCGTCGACGGCGCCGCCGCTGCCGAGCTGGAACAGCGAGGCGCTGTCGCCGTGGTAGATGGTGAGGTCGGGGTGGTCGCCGCTGGCGGCCCACGCGGGCGCGGTTGCGACGGCAGCGGCAAGGGCAAGAGCGAGGGTGGTACGGGACATCATGGCTTGGCCTCCTGTCATTCGGACATTCCCCATAGTAGGGGCTGTGTGCGGGATCCGCCCACGGCCGGTGACGGCGGTTCATTCAGGGTAAATCACGCTGCGGGTGGACCCGGCTTCGCCATGCGGCCGCGCCGGAATCCGGGATGCGGCGGATATGCCGCATCGTGATGACGCGCAGACGGCCATGTAGCGGCCTATACCTCTATTTTCATAAACAAAATCGTTGTCTTCCCTTTGAGGTGCCGTATAGTTGGTTATGACTTTGGTATCTTCGGGGAAATGGGCGATGCGACAACCGCCAGCACAGGGTCTGTACGACCCGTCCAACGAACATGACGCCTGCGGCATCGGCTTCGTCGCCCACATCAAGGGGCGCAAGAGCCATGCCATCATCCAGCAGGGACTGGCCATCCTGCGCAACCTCAACCATCGCGGGGCGGTGGGCGCCGACCCGTTGATGGGCGACGGCGCCGGCATCCTGATCCAGATCCCCGACACCTTGTATCGCGAGGAGATGGCATTGCAGGGCGTGACCCTGCCGCCGCCGGGCGAATACGGCGTGGGCATGATCTTCCTGCCCAAGGAGATGGCCTCGCGCCAGGCCTGTGAACAGGAACTGGAGCGCAGGGTGCGCGCGGAGGGCCAGCAGGTGCTGGGCTGGCGCGACGTGCCGGTGGACAGCGAGATGCCGATGTCGCCGGCGGTGAAGGAAGGCGAGCCGGTGATCCGGCAGATCTTCGTCGGCCGCGGCCCGGACGTGATGGTGCCCGACGCCCTCGAGCGCAAGCTCTATGTCATCCGCAAGACCGCCAGCCACGCGATCCGTGCCTTGAACTTCAAGCACGGCCAGGAATACTTCGTGCCCTCGATGTCCACGCGCACCGTGGTCTACAAGGGGCTGCTGCTGGCCGGCCAGGTGGGCCGCTATTACCGCGACCTGGCCGACCCGCGCACGGTGTCGGCGCTGGCGCTGGTGCACCAGCGGTTTTCCACCAACACGTTCCCCGCCTGGGAACTGGCCCATCCCTACCGCATGGTCGCGCACAACGGCGAGATCAACACGGTCAAGGGCAACGTGAACTGGCTCAATGCGCGCACCGGCGCCATCGCCTCGCCGGTGCTGGGCGAGGACCTGCCCAAGCTGTGGCCGCTGATCTACCCGGGCCAGTCCGATACCGCCTCGTTCGACAACTGCCTGGAACTGCTGACCATGGCCGGCTACCCGCTGGCGCATGCGATGATGATGATGATTCCCGAGGCCTGGGAACGGCATACGTTGATGGACGAAAGCCGGCGCGCCTTCTACGAGTACCACGCCGCGCTGATGGAGCCCTGGGACGGGCCGGCGGCGATCGCCTTCACCGACGGCCGCCAGGTGGGCGCCACGCTGGACCGCAACGGCCTGCGTCCGGCGCGTTACCTGGTCACCGACGACGACCTGGTCATCCTGGCCTCCGAGGTCGGCGTGCTGCCGGTGCCCGAGTCGCGCATCGTCAAGAAGTGGCGCCTGCAGCCGGGCCGGATGCTGCTGATCGACATGGAAGAAGGGCGCATCATCGACGATGACGAGCTCAAGAGCCGGTTCGCCAGCGCGCAGCCCTACAAGCAGTGGATCGAGCGCATCCGCATCAAGCTCGACGACCTGCCCGACGCCCCCGTGCGGGCCCATCCGGGCAAGCACCTGCTCGAGCGCCAGCAGGCCTTCGGCTACACCAAGGAAGACCTGAAGTTCCAGTTGCTGCCGATGGCGGTCAACGGCCAGGAGGCCATCGGCTCGATGGGCAACGATGCCCCGCTGGCGGTGCTTTCCAACCACAGCAAGCCGCTGTACGAGTACTTCCGCCAGACCTTCGCGCAGGTCACCAACCCGTCGATCGACCCGATCCGCGAGCAGATGGTGATGTCGCTGACCTCCTTCATCGGGCCCAAGCCCAACCTGCTGGACATCAACAACACCAACCCGCCGTTGCGTCTGGAAGTGCAGCAGCCGGTGCTGGGCTTTGCCGAAATGGCCCAGATCCGCAAGATCGGCCGCTATTCCAAGGGCAAGTTTCGCAGCCACGAGTTGGACATCACCTACCCCGCGGCCTGGGGCAAGGCCGGCATCGAGGCGCGCATGGCCTCGCTGTGCGCGCAGGCGGTCGACGCGATCCGCCAGGGCCACAACATCCTGATCGTCTCCGACCGCCGTGCCGACCGCGAGCGCGTGGCGATTCCCGCCCTGCTGGCCACCTCGGCCGTGCATCACCACCTGGTCGAGCGCGGCCTGCGCACCAGCGCCGGCCTGGTGGTGGAGACCGGCTCGGCACGCGAGGTGCACCACTTTGCCCTGCTGGCCGGCTACGGCGCCGAGGCGGTGCACCCGTACCTGGCCATGGAGACCCTGGCCCGGCACTTCGCCGGTGCGCCGGACGGCGTCACGGCCGAGAAGGCCATCGCCAACTACGTCAAGGCGATCGACAAGGGCCTGCAGAAGGTGCTGTCCAAGATGGGCATCTCCACCTACATGTCCTATACCGGCGCGCAGATCTTCGAGGCGGTCGGCCTGTCGCGCGACCTGGTCGACAAGTATTTCAGCGGCACCCCCTCCCGTGTCGGCGGCATCGGCCTGTTCGGCGTGGCCGAGGAGGCGTTGCGTTGCCATGCGGCGGCCTGGGGCGAGGACCCGGTGCTGGCCGACGCGCTGGCCGACGGCGGCGACTACGCCTGGCGCGTGCGCGGCGAAGAGCACATGTGGACACCCGATGCCATCGCCAAGCTGCAGCACGCCACGCGCGCCAACAACGCCGGCACCTATGCGGAGTACGCGCGCATCATCAACGATCAGAGCCGCCGCCACATGACCTTGCGTGGCCTGTTCGAATTGAAGACCAGCACCGGCACCGCCATTCCCATCGACGAGGTCGAGCCGGCCAAGGAAATCGTCAAGCGCTTCGCCACCGGCGCCATGTCGCTGGGCTCGATCTCGACCGAGGCGCATACCACGCTGGCCTTGGCGATGAACCGCATCGGCGGCAAGTCCAACACCGGCGAGGGTGGCGAGGATCCGGCCCGCTACCGCAACGAGATGCGCGGTGCGGCGTTCCGCGAGGGCGACACCCTGTCCGGCGTGATCGGCAAGCAGAACATCGAGCGCGACATCGCGCTGCAGCCGGGCGATTCGTTGCGTTCGCGCATCAAGCAGGTGGCCTCGGGACGCTTCGGCGTCACCGCCGCCTACCTGGTGTCCGCCGACCAGATCCAGATCAAGATCTCGCAGGGCGCCAAGCCCGGCGAGGGTGGTCAGCTGCCCGGGCACAAGGTGTCCGAGTACATCGCCTCGCTGCGTTTCTCGGTGCCCGGCGTGGGCCTGATTTCGCCGCCGCCGCACCATGACATCTACTCCATCGAGGACCTGGCCCAGCTCATCCACGACCTCAAGAGCTGCAACCGGCAGGCCTCGATCTCGGTCAAGCTGGTGTCGGAAATGGGCGTGGGCACGGTGGCCGCCGGCGTGGCCAAGTGCAAGGCCGACCACGTGGTCATCGCCGGCCACGACGGCGGTACCGGCGCCTCGCCGTGGTCGTCGATCCGCCATGCCGGCACGCCGTGGGAACTGGGCCTGGCCGAGACCCAGCAGACCCTGGTGCTGAACCGCCTGCGCGGACGCATCCGCGTGCAGGCCGACGGCCAGATGAAGACCGGCCGCGACGTCGTCATCGGCGCCCTGCTCGGTGCCGACGAGTTCGGCTTCGCCACCGCGCCGCTGGTGGTCGAAGGCTGCATCATGATGCGCAAGTGCCACCTCAACACCTGTCCGACCGGCATCGCCACGCAGGACCCGGTGCTGCGCCGCCGCTTCAGCGGCAAGCCCGAGCACGTGGTGAACTATTTCTTCTTCGTGGCCGAGGAAGTGCGCCAGCTCATGGCGCAGCTCGGCATCCGCCGCTTCGACGACCTGGTCGGCCGTTCCGACCTGCTCGACATGCGGGCCGGCATCGAGCACTGGAAGGCGCGCGGACTGGATTTCAGCAGCGTGTTCCATCGTCCCGACGTGCCCGAAACCGTGGCGCGCCGGCATGTCGAGGCCCAGGACCACGGCCTGGAGGGCGCGCTCGACCACATGCTGATCGAAAAGGCGGCCGCCGCGCTGGAGCGGGGAGAGAAGACCCGCTTCATCGTCGACGTGCGCAATGCCGATCGCAGCGTGGGCAGCATGCTTTCGGGAGAGCTGGCGCGCCGCTACGGCCACGCCGGCTTGCCGGACGACACCATCCACATCCAGCTGGACGGCACCGCCGGGCAAAGCTTCGGTTCCTTCCTGGCCCACGGCATCACGCTGGACCTGGTGGGCGACGGCAACGACTACGTGGGCAAGGGCCTGTCCGGCGGCCGCCTCGTGGTGCGTTCGCCCAACGACTTCCACGGCTTCGGGCCCGACCACATCATCGTCGGCAACACCGTGCTCTACGGCGCCACCGACGGCGAGGCGTTCTTCAACGGCGTGGCCGGCGAGCGGTTCGCGGTGCGCAACTCGGGTGCCTGCGCGGTGGTCGAGGGCGTGGGTGACCACGGTTGCGAATACATGACCGGAGGCACCGTGGTGGTGATCGGCGAGACCGGACGCAACTTCGCCGCCGGCATGTCCGGAGGCGTGGCCTACGTGTACGACCCGGACAACCGTTTCGAGCGCCGCTGCAACCTGGACATGGTGGCGATCGAGCCGCTGCTGTCCGCCGTGGAGCAACAATTGCGCGTGCCGCGCGAGTCCTGGCACCGTCCGGCGCGCCACGCCGAGGCGGACACCGACGAGGCCATCGTGCGCCGCCTGCTGGAAGCCCACTTCCGCTATACCGGCAGCTTCCGCACCAAGACCATTCTCGCCGACTGGGCCAATGAACGTGCGCGTTTCGTGAAAGTGATGCCGTACGAATACAAGCGCGCACTGACGGCACCCAAGCGTGGCGCGGCGTCTTCATCCGCCGCCAAGGCCACCACCTGAGGAATTGCAGACGATGGGCAAGATCACCGGCTTTCTTGAATTTCCGCGCCAGGCCGAAGTCACCGAGCCGCCGGCCGAGCGCAAGCAGCATTGGCACGAGTTCATCCGCCAGCTCGACGACGAGGCGGCGCGGAAACAGGCGGCGCGCTGCATGGATTGCGGCATCCCGTTCTGCCACAACGGCTGCCCGGTCAACAACATCATCCCGGATTTCAACGACCTCGTTTACAAGGGCGACTGGAAGCGCGCGCTCGACAGCCTGCTGTCCACCAACAACTTCCCCGAGTTCACCGGCCGCATTTGTCCGGCGCCCTGCGAGGCGGCCTGCACGCTCAACATCGCCAGTGATCCGGTCGGCATCAAGTCGATCGAGCACAAGATCATCGACCGCGGCTGGGAAGAAGGCTGGGTGGTGCCGCAGCCGCCCGAGCACAAGACCGGCAAGCGCGTGGCGATCGTGGGGTCCGGCCCGGCCGGGCTCGCCGCCGCACAGCAACTGGCCCGCGTCGGCCACGACGTCGTCGTGTTCGACAAGAGCGACCGTCCCGGTGGCCTGCTGCGCTACGGCATCCCCGATTTCAAGCTGGACAAGTCGCACATCGACCGCCGCATTGAGCAGATGCGTGCCGAGGGGGTGCAGTTTCGTTGCAACGTGTTCGTGGGCCTCACTCCCGATGCGGTGATGCATGGCAAGGTCGAGACCATCACGCCCGCCAGGCTGCGGCAGGACTTCGATGCCGTGGTCATCGCCGGCGGCTCGGAAACCCCGCGTGACCTGCCGATTCCCGGGCGCGAGCTGGACGGCGTGCATTTCGCCATGGACTTCCTGCCCCAGCAGAACCACGTCAATGCCGGCGACGAGCTGGAAGGCCAGATTCTGGCCAGCGGCGGACACGTGGTGGTGATCGGCGGCGGCGATACCGGTTCGGATTGCGTGGGTACCTCCAATCGCCAGGGCGCCGCGGCCGTCACCCAGTTCGAGTTGCTGCCGCAACCGCCAAAGCAGGAAAACAAGCCGCTGACCTGGCCGTACTGGCCGCTCAAGCTGCGTACTTCCAGTTCGCACGAGGAGGGTTGTCAACGCGACTGGTGCGTGGCCACCAAGCGCTTCAACGACGACGGCCACGGCCACGTGAAAAGCCTGACCGCGGTACGCCTGGGCTGGAAGGACGGCAAGATGTTCGAGCTTGCGGACAGCGAGTTCGAGATCCGGGCCGATCTGGTGCTGCTGGCGATGGGCTTCGTCTCGCCGCGCCAGGACGTGCTCGACGCCTTCGGCGTGGACAAGGACGCGCGCGGCAACGCCAGGGCCGACACCGAGGGCCCGGCCAGCTACCGCACCAGCGTGGAAAAGGTGTTTGCCGCCGGCGACATGCGTCGCGGCCAGTCGCTGGTGGTATGGGCCATCCGCGAAGGGCGCCAGTGCGCGCACGCGGTGGACGGATTCCTGATGGGCCACAGCGACCTGCCGCGCTGATTGTTGCAGAAGCGCACCCGGGCACGTGCAACTGGCGTGAGTCTCCTTGTGCCTCGATCGTCCATCTTTCTTTATGTAGGAGCGCACCCGGGCGCGACGGCCTCAGCGTTTCATGGAGTTTCACGCCGGTCGCGCCCGGGTGCGCTCCTACGATGGATTCCGACAGTTCACCATGCAGGCTCTGTGCCGGCACACGGGGCCCGCCCTACGCTTGCTCGATGAATCCCACGCCAGTTGCGTCCGCGTGCGTTCTCGCGATCGAATGCCGTCGGCCTGGTACGCGTGGCCGATAGGGCCCGGCGTGGTTCACCCCTGGGCCACGGCGTCGCGGATCGATGGCGGCAGGGGCACGGGCTTGCCGGTTTCCGGGTCCATCCACACCGCCACCACGTTGCCGTCGCTGTATACGCAGGTGTCGTCGTCGGCGTGGACGATGCGATGGCCGATGGTGAGCGAGCTGTTGCCGGCGCGCTCGCAGACCAGTTCGACCACGATGGAGGCGGGCCATTCGATGGGCCGGCGGTAGTGGATGTGGCTGGCGACCAGCACCGGCACGCAGTGCGCGTCGAACCAGGTCCCGGGCACGTGCTTGAGCCATTGCAGGCGCGTTTCTTCCAAAAAGGTCAGGTAGGTGGAATTGTTGACGTGGTTGAACGCGTCCAGATCGCGCCAGCGGACCTCGATCGGGGCGCGGATCAGGACGGGAGCGGGTGTGGCCTCGGTCATGCGGGTTCCTGTCGGGTCAGCCGCGTTGGCGGCGGCGTTTGGGGCGGGCGGGCTTGAGGTGCGGGGCGAGGAAGCGGCCGGTGTGCGAATGCTTGTCGGCGGCGATGGCTTCCGGCGTGCCGGTGGCGATGATGCGGCCGCCGCCGTCGCCGCCCTCGGGGCCGAGGTCGACGATCCAGTCGGCGGTCTTGATGACGTCCAGGTTGTGCTCGATCACCACCACGGTGTTGCCGTGGTCGACCAGTTGGTGCAGCACGTCCAGCAGCTGCTCGATGTCGTGGAAGTGCAGGCCGGTGGTGGGCTCGTCCAGGATGTACAGCGTGCG
This sequence comes from uncultured Rhodanobacteraceae bacterium, assembly GCA_964567365.1. Lineage (GTDB taxonomy): Bacteria > Pseudomonadota > Gammaproteobacteria > Xanthomonadales > Rhodanobacteraceae > Oleiagrimonas. Next base: position 14,840 of record CAZMMO010000015.1, read on the forward strand.
CCCGGTATCGCGCCGCGACAGTTCCTTGGACAGCTTCACGCGCTGCGCCTCGCCGCCCGAGAGCGTGGTCGCGCTCTGGCCGAGCTTGATGTAGTCCAGGCCCACCGCGCGCAGGGTGTCGAGCTTGCGCGCGATCACCGGTACCGGCTCGAACAGCTTGTGCGCTTCCTCGACCGTCATCTCCAGCACGTCGGCGATGGTGTGGCCCTTGTAGGTGATTTCCAGCGTCTCGCGGTTGTAGCGCTTGCCCTTGCAGGTGTCGCAGGGCACGTACATGTCCGGCAGGAAGTGCATTTCCACCTTGATCAGGCCGTCGCCCTGGCAGGCCTCGCAGCGGCCGCCGCGCACGTTGA
>CAZMMO010000016.1:0-14051 GCA_964567365.1 uncultured Rhodanobacteraceae bacterium
GAGGCTCGTTGAGCGCTGGTGCCGGTCGCGCCCGGGTGCGCTCCTACACGGGTTATGCTTGGGATTCTTTCCATCCTGTCGAGAAATTCCATGTCCCGTACCATCATCGCCACCGAAGCCGCTCCTTCCGCCATCGGTCCGTACTCGCAAGCCGTGCGCGCCGGGGAGACGGTGTATTTTTCCGGGCAGATTCCGCTCGATCCCGCTTCCGGCGACATGGTCGACGGTGACGTCGATGCCCAGGCGCGGCGTGTATTCGACAATCTCAAGGCGGTCTGCCAGGCGGCCGGCGGCCAGCTGTCCGACATCGTGCGCGTGGGCATCTACGTGACCGACCTGGCCAACTTCGGCACCGTCAATTCGATCATGGCCGAGTATTTCGACCAGCCGTACCCGGCGCGCTCGACCATCGAGGTATCGGCCCTGCCCAAGGGCGCGCTGGTGGAGGTGGACGCCATCATGGTGATCGACGGCTAGGCCGATGTCGGCGTGCGCCGACACCGGTGCATGCCGATGGCCGCTTCGCCCGGGCTTGCCGACACGGTAGGCTTGGGCCATGGCCCGGGTCCGTACCTCTTCCTCTTCCGCCGCGGTCGCCGATGGCGGCATGCAACCGGTGACCGCGTTGCGCGGTGTCGGCCCGGCGCTGGCATCGGCATTGGCGCGGCTCGGCCTGGAGCGGGTGCAGGATGTCTGGTTCCATCTGCCGCTGCGTTACGAGGACCACACCCGCGTCATGGCCATCCCGGATCTCGTGCCCGGCAGTCGGGTGCTGGTCGAGGGTCGGGTCGAGGCGGTCGAGAGCGGCTTCCGCTACCGCCCGCAGCTGCGCGTGGCGCTGGTGGACGAGGCCGGCGGCACCTTGCTGCTGCGGTTTTTCCATTTCCGCCGCACGCAGGTCGAAGCCTTCCGGCCGGGTCTGCGTCTGCGTTGCTTCGGCGAGGTGCGCGCTGGGCCGAGCGGGCTGGAGATGGTGCATCCGCAGTATCGCGGCGTGACGGAAGGCGCTCCGCTGGAGGAGCGCCTGACGCCGGTGTATTCCACCACCGAGGGCCTGGGCCAGAAGCGTCTGGCGGGGGTAGTGGCCAAGGCGCTCGAGCAGCTTCCCGAAGATGCGCAACTGGAGCTGATTCCCGCGCCGTTGCGCGCCCCGCTGGGTCTGGGTTCGCTGCGCGATGCGCTGTTGTTCGTGCATCGTCCGCCCGCGCATACGGATCCGGAGGCGCTGGTTTCGGGACAGCATCCGGCCTGCGAACGGCTGGCCTTCGAGGAACTGCTGGCCCGGCATCTCAGCCTCCGGCAGTTGCGCAGCAAGGTGCGCCACCAGCGTGCACCCGCGTTGGCCGGGGACGGCTCCCTGGTCGGCCCGTTCCAGCGCAACCTGCCGTTTGCCCTGACCTTGGCCCAGCAACGGGTGGCCGCGGAAGTGGCGGCCGACCTGGCCGAGCCGCGTCCGATGCTGCGTCTGGTGCAGGGCGACGTGGGCAGCGGCAAGACGGTGGTGGCGGCGCTGGCGGCGTTGCGGGCCGTGGAGAGCGGTCGCCAGGCGGCCCTGATGGCGCCCACCGAGCTCCTGGCCGAGCAGCATCTGGACAATTTCCGCGCCTGGCTCGACCCCCTGGGCGTCAAGGTGGCGTGGCTGGCCGGAAGGCTGCAGGGCAAGGCGCGCCGGGAGGCGCTGGCGGAGGTGGCGCAAGGTGTGCCCGTGGTCATCGGTACGCACGCGTTGATGCAGGAGGGGGTCGAGTTTGCCGGCCTGGGCCTGGTCATCATCGACGAGCAGCACCGCTTCGGCGTGCACCAGCGGCTGAGCCTGCGCGACAAGGGGCGCGACGGCACCCTGGTGCCGCACCAGCTGGTGCTGACGGCCACGCCGATCCCGCGCACCCTGGCCATGAGCGCCTACGCCGACCTGGACGTGTCGAGCATCGACGAGTTGCCGCCGGGACGGATTCCGGTGCGCACGGTGGCGGTGTCCAATGCGCGCCGCGACGAGGTCGTCGAGCGCATTCGGGCCGCCTGCGCCGAGGGACGCCAGGCCTATTGGGTGTGCACCTTGATCGAGGAGTCCGAGCAGTTGGAGGCGCAGGCCGCCGAGGTCGTGCGCGACGAACTGGTAGAGGCCCTGCCGGGGCTGGAGGTCGGGCTGGTCCACGGGCGCATGAAGGCGAAGGAAAAGCAGCAGGTCATGGATGCCTTCAAGACGGGCCGGCTCGCGGTGCTGGTGGCCACCACGGTGATCGAGGTCGGCGTGGACGTGCCCAATGCCAGCCTGATGGTGGTCGAGAACGCCGAACGCCTCGGCCTGGCCCAGTTGCACCAGTTGCGGGGCCGCGTCGGACGCGGACATGCCGCCTCCAGTTGCGTGTTGCTGTACCGGCCGCCGCTGTCATCCCTGGCGCGGCAGCGGCTCACGGTCATGCGCGAGACCAGCGACGGCTTCCGCATTGCCGAGAAGGACCTGCAGCTGCGCGGCCCCGGCGAGGTGTTGGGCACGCGCCAGACCGGACGCATGGAGTTCCGCGTCGCCGACCTGATGCGCGATGCCCACCTGCTGCCCGCCGTGCAGCGCGTCGGCGAGGCCATGCTGCGCGATGCTCCACGCCAGGCCACGCGCCTGGTCGCACGCTGGGTCGGCGGCAGCGCGCGCTATGCCGACGCGTAGGGGGACTAAAAGGGGACGGAGGGAATTAAATTCTTGTTGCACGATGTGTCGCATTCTTGGGCCTGTCCGCAAAAACAAGAATTTAATTCCCTCCGTCCCCATATAACGGGCCTCCACGCGAACGCCCTTGCCGCCAAACCCGCCCCTGGCGTTACCATCAGCGATTGCCCAGGAAAGACGCGACCCCATGGCCCGACCGCAGTTGCTGATAGACACCGATCCCGGCGTGGACGACGCGCTGGCCATCCTGATGGCCTGGGCGCATGCTGATGTGACGGCGCTGACCATCGCGGCCGGCAATGTCGGGCTCGAACACACGGTGCGCAATGCGCGCAAGCTGGTGGAACTGGTCGGCAACGACACACCGGTGTTTCCCGGTTGCCCGGTGCCGCTGGTGCGCCGGATGGGCGAGGATGCCGCGGGGGTCCACGGCAGCGACGGCTTCGGCGACGTGGGCTTTGCCGAGCCGCGGCCGCAGGCGGCCGACGAGGCGGCCGCGCTGGCATTGCTGCGCCTGACCCGCGAGCATCCGGGCAAGCTGACCCTGGTGGCGCTGGGCCCGCTGACCAATCTGGCCCTGGCATTGCGGCTCGACCCCTCCCTGCCCGAACGGGTGGCGCGCCTGGTCGTCATGGGCGGCGCGGTCAATGGCCACGGCAACATGCGCGTGCCGGCGGCCGAGTTCAACATCGGCTTCGATCCGGAAGCGGCCCATGTCGTGTTCGAGGGGTTCGCGCAGTTCGATCTGGTCGACTGGGAACTGGTCCTGCGGCACGCCTTCGATGACGACCAATTCGATGCCTGGCTGGATGCCGACGACCCGCGGGCACGGTTTTTCCGCGCCATCGTCGGCAAGTCGCGGGCCTGGAATGCAAGCCACGGACGTCACGGCCTGGTTGCCGCTGACGCCCTGGCCATGGCCGTGGCCCTGGACCCCACCTGTATCACCCGCTCCGTGCGGCAATACGTGGGTGTCGAGCTGGACGGACGTTTGGCGCGGGGCGCCACCGTGGTGGACTGGGAAAACCGCCTCGAACGGCCGGCCAATGCGCGTATCGTGCTGGAGGTCGACCAGTCGCGGTTTGCCGGGATGGTGAAGCGGGCGCTCGGGGCGGGCTGAACCGGGCACCCGGTGGCAGGCCGCCCGTATTGCGGTGTATCCGCGAATAACGCTAAAATGCCCGTCTTTTCTGCCGCGTTTTTTCCGGAGCGAGCCATGAAGCCCGACATTCACCCGACCTACCAGCCGGTGGTGTTCCAGGACGCGTCGTCCGACTTTGCCTTCCTGACCAAGTCCACGATGTCCAGCAAGGAAACCATCCAGTGGGAGGACGGCAACGAGTATCCCCTGATCAAGGTGGACGTTTCCAGCCATTCCCATCCCTTCTACACCGGCAAGCAGAAGTCGCTCGACCTGGGTGGCCGCGTCGACAAGTTCCGCCGCCGCTACGCCGCCGCCGGCAAGAAGAAATAAGATTCCGGACAGCGCCGGCACGGCCGTGCCGGCGGGTCGATGTTTGCCTTGAGCCGTGGGGAAACCCGCGGCTTTTGGCGTTTGTGTGGCGCGCCATGGGACGAAACGCAGGGCACGAAATCGCGGATTATGCGATAATGGGAGGCTGCCGGACGACACTTGCCGTCCGCCGCGTCCCCCGGACGGTCCACCCGCACCGTCGCGCGTTTTCCCCTTCTCTGGTGCCGACAGAGCTCGTGTCGCCGCATGATCCAAGGAGTCCGAAGTGTCCGATCAAAACGTCAAGCTGACCGACGAGACCAGTGGCAATCAGGCCGAACTGCCACTGATGGAGCCTACGCTGGGCGCCTCGTGCATCAACATCAAGACGTTGTACAAACAGACGGGTCATTACACGCTCGACATGGGCTTCGCCGCCACGGCCAGCACCACGAGCGCCATCACCTACATCGATGGCGAAAAGGGCGTGTTGCTGTATCGCGGCTATCCCATCGAGCAGTTGGCGGAACACTCCAGCTTCGTGGAAACGGCGTACCTGCTGCTCGACGGCAGCCTGCCGACCGCCGGCGAGCAGGCGGAGTTCGAACAGGCCCTCGCCAGCCATGCCGAGGTCGATGCGCTGGTCACGGACACGCTGCACGGCTTCGGCAAGGACGCCCATCCGATGGCCATGCTGACCGGCACGGTCGCTTCGCTCGCGGCGCTCTACCACAAAGGGTTGGACATCGAAAATCCCGAGCACCGCAAGCTGGCTGCCACGCGCCTGATCGCCAAGATGCCGACCCTGGCCGCGGCCTGCTATCGCCATGGCAAGGGCGAGAAGGCGGTGGCTTCGGACAACCCGAAATTCGTCGAGCGATTCCTGGAGCAGATGTTCGGCAAGGAAACGGTCAACCCGGTGGTGGCCAAGGCGCTCGACCTGCTGTTCATCCTGCATGCCGACCACGAACAGAATGCTTCGGCCTCCACGGTGCGTCTGGTCGGTTCCACCGGAGCCAATCCGTACGCCTCGGTGGCGGCCGGCATCACGGCCCTGTGGGGCCCTGCGCACGGCGGCGCCAACGAGGCCGTGCTCCAGCAATTGGCCGAGATCGGTTCGCCGGACAACGTCGAGTCGGCGATCAAGCGCGCCAAGGACAAGAACGACAGCTTCCGCCTGATGGGCTTCGGCCATCGCGTGTACAAGAATTTCGATCCGCGGGCCACCATCATCCGCGGCGCCTGCCACGAGGTGCTCGACGAGTTGGGCGTCGACGATCCTCTGCTGGACGTGGCGATGAAGCTGGAAGAGGCCGCGCTCAAGGACGATTACTTCGTCGCGCGCAAGCTCTACCCCAATGTCGATTTCTACTCCGGCATCATCTACAAGGCGCTGGGCATTCCCACCGAGATGTTCACGGTGATGTTCGCCATCGCGCGTACCGCCGGCTGGGTGTCGCACTGGATCGAGCACCACGAAACCCCGGGCGCGCGCATCGGCCGTCCGCGCCAGGTGTACATCGGTTCCAACAAGCGCGACTACGTGGACATCGGCCGGCGCGGCTGATTCCCCTCCCGTTCGTCGCGACGACGCCCCGCCCTGCGGGGCGTTCTTGCAACTGGCCGCCTGCTACGGGGTTTGCAGCAGCGCCTCCACGGCGGCCAGACTGGCGCGTGGCGTGGGGTGCTCGTCGACCGGGTCCAGCGGCGGCTGGCGCAGCATGCCTTGCGGCATGATCGTGAGGTCGAAAGGCAGGTCGTCGGCGGTGAGCAGGAAGACGGGGCAGTCGACCAGGGCATTGCGCCGGCTGCGCAGGCGCCGCGACTGCTGCCGGGCGGGGATGCCGTGCTCGCGCAGGAAACGGGCGAAGTCTTCCACGTCGTCGCAGAACAGATGCAGGTTCACGGCCGAATGCATGTCCGCGGTTCCGTTCAGCACCGGTCCCACCAGGCGCGGCTGGAAGGGGGCGAAAAAACGCATGGCGTCGCGGGCTGCCTCGCGCCGCCGGCGCAGGGCCCGCGGCTGGCTGTCGGCAAGAAACAGGCGCTGGTGTTCACGCAGCGCCTGTTCGATTTCGCGGTTGCGCGGCAGCACCTGCTCGTCGCCGATGCCCAGGCGCCGGGCCGCCTTCAACTTGGCGCGCCGGTAGTCGCGGATGCCATGCTCGCTCATCAGCCGCGCCGCTTCCTGGGCGATCCGGCTGCGATTGTGCTGCAGACGGTCGTGGGCATGGATTCGGTGATGCTCGTCTCTGGCCATGATCGACTCCGGAGTTGCCGTTCACGTGGACAGAGTAGCAGAGGTGGTGGGTGGTGGCGGGGGAGGGGTTTGGGATTCGGGACCCGGGACCCGGGACCCGGGACCCGTCCTTGCGGATTGCTTCGTGAGAAGTGGGGCTTTCGACTTCGGATTGCCTGATGCACTTGGGCACGGTAGGTACCGTGCGTACTTTGTGTCCTGAAGCCAGTCGAAGACGTAACCCGTATGTCTTGCCGAAACCCAGCACGATTCCGGGTCCCGGGTCCCGGGTCCCGAGCTCCGGGTCCCAAGCTCCGAGTCCCGACCCCCCTCAAAAAATATCGTACGCCTTCTTCTGCTCCTCCTGATGCTGCTGCTGCTTGGCCATGGCCCGCAGATGCGCCACGTCCTCGACCTTGAAGATTTCCTGCATCGCGTCGGGGTCGCTCGATGAGGTGGGCAGTCCGGTGTGCTTGTTGATGGTGAGCGTGACGATGCCCGGGGGCTTGGGCAGCGTGGCCGGAGGTGTGTCCTTGAGGGCCGCGCCCATGTAGCCCATCCAGATGGGCAGGGCGGCCTTGGCTCCGAATTCGCCGTAGCCCAGGGTGTCGTAGTTGTCGAAACCGACCCACACCGAAGCCACCAGTTTGGCATTGAATCCGGAGAACCAGGCATCGTGGTGGTCGTTGGTGCTGCCGGTCTTGCCAGCAAGGTCGCTGCGGCCGAGCGCGGTGGCGGCGTGTCCGGTGCCCTTGCGGATCACGTCGTGCATCAGCGAAGTCATCAGGTAGGCGGTGCGCACGCCGATGGCGCGTGGAGCCAGGCGCGGTTCGGGTTTGGTGGCGGTCTGTTCCGCATGGTCCTGTGGCTGGTCCTGCGTCACCGCCTGCAGGACCGGTTTGGCGCTGCTGGCGGCCCGGGCCAGTTGCGCGGGGTCTTCGGCCTGGTCGGGATTCTGCAGCAGCCGTTCCTGGCAGTGGCGGCAGGCGCGTGGCGGATCGGCGACGTAGACCGGCTGACCGTCGCGGTTGGTGATGGACGCAATGAAGTACGGCGTGACCAGGAATCCGCCGTTGGCGAACACGGCATAGCCGCGCGCCATGCTCATGGGCGAAACCGATGCCGTGCCCAGGGCCAGCGAGAGGTTGTCCGGAAGCTGGTCCAGGCTGAAGCCGAAGCGGGTGGCGTAGTGGCGTACGAACTCCACGCCGACGGCGTCGAGCAGGCGCACCGCCACCAGGTTCTTGGACAGGTACAGCGCCTTGCGCAGGCGCATGGGCCCGGAGAACTTGTTGTTGTCGTTGGAGGGGGTCCATTCGCCGTCGGGCTTGGACGGGTCGGGAAACACCAGCGGGGCGTCGTTGATGATCGAGGCGGGCGTGAAGCCGTGGTCGAAGGCGGCGGCATACAGGTAGGGCTTGAAGCTCGAGCCCGGCTGGCGCCCGCTGCCGGGCATCACGGCGCGGTTGTACTTGCTGTGCAGGAAACTGAATCCGCCCACCAGGGCCTTGATGGCGCCATTGGACGGATTCAGCGACACCAGGCCGCCCTCGACGGCCGGGATCTGCGCCAGTTGCCAGTGGCCCTTGTCGTCGCGGTCGACGCGGATGATGTCGCCGCGCTTGATCACCTCGTCGACGGCCTTCGGCGTGCGTCCCTTGCGGCTGTGGTTGATGAAGGGGCGGGCCCAGGCGACGGCTTTCAGGTCCAGGTCGATGTCGCGGCCGTCGGAAAGACGGACCACGGCGTGATCGGCGTCGCTGCGCACGACCAGGCCCGGATCGAGCTGGGCGATGTCGGTGTAGCTGGACAGCACTTTCGCATAGGCCGCGTCGGTGGCGTGGGCCGGCAGGTTCACGTGGGCCTCGGGGCCGCGGTAGCCATGGCGCCGGTCGTAGGCGATCAGGCCCGCGCGCAGCGCGTGTTCGGCGGCGTCCTGATCGCGGCTGCTGATGGTGGTGTGCACCACGTATCCGCCGGTGAGCGCGACGTTGCCGAGCAATTGCAAAGCCTTCACGCGCACCATCTCGGCCAGGTAGGCGGCGTGCACTTCGATGGGCGGTTCGTGCGGCGCGGCGTCGATCGGCGTGGCCACGGCCTTCTGGTACTGGGCCCGACTGATGAAGCGGTGGGACAGCATCTGCCCCAGGACCCAGTTGCGGCGGTCCAGCGCGCGCTGGCCGCCGTCGAGCGGGTTGACCAGCGAGGGCAACTGGAACGAAGACGCCAGCATGGCGCATTCGGGCAGGGTCAGCTCGCCGATGCTTTTTCCGTAGTAGTACTGCGCGGCCGCGCCTACGCCGTAGTTGCGGTGCCCCAGGAACATCTTGTTGAGGTAGAGCTCCAGGATCTGGTCCTTGGTCAGCTCGTTCTCGATGCGGAAGGAGGTGAAGATCTCGGTGATCTTGCGCGTATAGGTCTTTTGCGGGCTGAGGAAGAAGTTGCGCGCCACCTGCTGGGTGATGGTGGAGCCGCCCTGGGTTTTCCTGCCGCCGGAGAGGATCACGTGGATGGCCGCGCGCAGGGTGCCTTTGATGTCGATGCCCGAGTGGTGATAGAAGCCGGCGTCCTCGGCCGAGAGCACGGCATCCTTGAGGTTCTTCGGCACGTCTTCGATGTGCACCGGGATGCGATGGGTTTCACCGAAGGTGGCGATCAGCTTGCCGTCGGCGCTGACCACCCGCAGGGGTACCTGCAGGTGCACGTCCTTGAGCGATGCCACCGAGGGCAGGCGCGGCGAAACCAGCCAGTAGGCCACGCCGACGGCCGCGGCCCCCAGCAGGAAACCGGCCAGCACGAGAATCAGCGCATTGCGCGCGAGATGCTTGAAAGTGGGCATGAACGCGTGAGTTGTGATGGGAGTCAAGGTCGGCATGTGTTGCCAGCGAGTAAGGTTCGACAAACGTTGCTCGCGATGGATCCAGTATAGGGGCGGGCGACATGACGAGAAACCGGAACGTGGGAAACGAATCATCCGGGTTGTGCGCGGTACCGCAAATCCGGCCATGGGGTCGGCAGCGGCCCCGTTGGCCCGGCCCGGACCGGTCGGCCGGATCGCGCGGCGGAGGCGCAGGCAGGGTTTTGTGATTCAGTTCCCCGTTGCAGGAAATACCGGCTGTTGCCAACTCGTTGAGTCTGCTATTTAATGTGCATGCGCATCTTTATTCTCTAAGGTCGCATAGGGGAAGGGGAATCGTGAGCCTGTTCACTCCCAAGTCGGTCCCGCTGATCGGTGTCGACATCAGCTCAACCAGCGTCCGCCTGCTCCAGCTGGGGCACAACGGCGGGCGCTATCGCGTCGAGCACTATGCGGCCGAGCCCCTGCCGGCCGGCGCGGTGGTGGAAAAGAACATCGTCGAGGTCGAGGACGTGGGCCAGGCCATCCGCCGGGCCCTGTCGCGTTCGGGCAGCAAGCTCAAGCATGCCGCCGCCGCGGTGGCCGGCTCGGCCGTGATCACGCGGGTGATCACCATGCCCGCCGATCTTTCCGAGAACGACCTGGAAGGCCAGATCCAGGTCGAGGCCAACCAGTACATTCCCTATCCGATCGAGGAAGTCAGCCTCGATTTCGAGGTTATCGGCCCGGTGCGCGACAACCCGGAACTGAACAACATCCTGCTGGCCGCCTCGCGCACCGAAAACGTCGACATGCGCGTGGCCGCGCTGGATCTGGGTGGGCTCACGGCCAAGGTCATCGATGTCGAGGCCTTTGCCATGGAGAACGCCTTCCGGCTGCTGACCGACCAGCTGTCGGTGCCGCGGGATTCGGTGGTGGCCGTGGTCGACATCGGCGAAACCATGACCACGCTGGCGGTGCTCGAGAACCGGCGCACCATCTATACCCGCGAGCAGGTGTTCGGCGGCAAGCAGCTCACCGAGAGCATCATGCGCCGCTACGGCATGCCCCAGGAGGATGCCGCCCGCGCCAAGGTGATGGGCGGCCTGCCCGAGACCTACGGCGACGACGTGCTCGACCCGTTCCGCGAAACCGTGGTGCAGCAGATCAACCGCCTGCTGCAGTTCTTCTACGCCAGCAGCGAGCACGGCAAGGTCGACCAATTGGTTCTTGCCGGCGGCTGTGCGGCCATCGACGGCCTCGGCGACATGCTCGAAGAACAACTCGACCTGCCGTGCTGCGTGGCCAATCCGCTGGCCGGCATGCCCGTGGCCACGCGCATCCGCGAGCAGGTGGAAGGGGACGCGCCCGCGTTGATGATCGCCGCCGGCCTCGCCATGAGGAGCTTCGACTGATGGCGCACATCAACCTTCTCCCGTGGCGTGCCGAACGGCGCAAACTGCGCGAGCGCGAGTTCTACGGCCAGCTTGGCATGGCCTTCGTGGCCGGCATCATCGTGGTGATCGCCTGGGCGTTCTGGATGGGACAGCGCATCGACAACCAGAATGCGCGCAACGCCTACCTCAAGGACCAGATCCACCAGGTCCAGGCCAAGATCGACAAGATCAAGGATCTCAAGAAGGTGCGCTCGCAGCTGCTGGCGCGCAAGCGCATCATCGAGAAGCTGCAGTCGAACCGCTCGCAGATGGTTCATCTGTTCGATGAACTGGTCAAGACGATTCCCGACAGCGTGCGACTGACCTCGCTCAAGCAGAACGGCAAGACCCTCAAGCTGGCCGGCGTGGCCCAGTCCAACGCCAGCGTGGCCGAGTACATGCGCAACCTCGAAGCGTCGCCCTGGCTGGGGCCCGCCGACCTGGAGAAGACCGTCAACCATCATGACGGTTCGCGCATGCCGTATTCCTTCTCGTTGACGCTGCAGCTGAGCAAGCCCAGCGCCAAGCAGATCAAGGCGGCCGAGGAAAAGGACGGGTCGGCACCGGCTTCAAGCGCTTCAGTCGCCCACGCGGGATCCGTGGCCGCCGCCGCGCAGGTCCTGTCCATCACCCCGACTCATGACGATGATTCCGGAACGGCGCTGGCATCGGCCGCGAAGGCGGGGCAGGCGGACACCGCCGGTTCCGCGGAGGCCTCCGCACCGGGCGATACCGCGAAGGGGGGCAAGTAATGTCCTTTCTCGACGACCTGCGCAACCTGGACCGCAACGACGTCGGCGGCTGGCCCCAGTCCGTCAAGATCTTTTTCCTGGTGTTGCTGTTTGCCGTGGTGATCCTGGGTGGCTGGTACTTCAAGGTCAGCAACCAGCAGGACGACCTGGAGCAGGCGCGGCGCCAGGAAACCAAGCTCAAGCAGGAGTTCGCCCAGAAACAGGCCAAGGCGGTCAACCTGGACGCGCTGGAGAAGCAGCTGGCGCAGATGAAGGACATGCTGCACCAGTTGCTGCGCCAGTTGCCCAGCAAGACCGAGATGCCGCAGCTGCTGGTGGACATCTCGCAGACCGCGCTGGCGGCGGGGATCGACACCGAGGTGTTCCAGCCCGAGGGCGAGATCACCAAGGATTTCTATGCCGAAAAGCCGATCCAGTTGAAGATGGTCGGTACCTACCACCAGTTCGGCACCTTCATCAGCGACGTGGCCTCCCTGCCGCGCGTGGTCATCCTGACCATGCACGACGTATCGCTGACGCCGCTGTCCAAGACTTCCAGGGGAACCGGCCTGTCCGCCGGGCAGCAGTTGGTCTTGCAGGGCACGGTCAAGACCTATCGCTATCTCGATGCCGACGAGGACGGCACCAACGGCGGCAAGGGGGGGCAATGAGCATGTCGACGAAATACCTGCGACTGCTGCTGATCCTGCTCGCACTGGCGAGCCTTGCCGGGTGCACCCGTGGCACCGCCGACCTGCACCAGTGGGTGGCCAGCCAGAAGGCCAAGAAGGGCGCGCCATTGCCGCCGCTTCCGGTCATCAAGACCTTCGAAACCTTCGTCTACAGGGACCAGCAAAAACGCGACCCCTTCGCGGCGCCGCTTGCCGAACAGCGGCAGGGCCAGCGCGCCAACGGCCCGCACCCGGACCGCAACCGGCCCAAGCAACCGCTGGAATACTTTGCCTTGGACAGCCTGAAAATGGTCGGCAGCATCGGGGTCGGCACGCACATCGTGGCGTTGATCCAGGATCCGGGCAAGAAGATCCATCGTGTCCGCGTCAACCAATACATGGGGCAGAACTATGGTCGCGTCACCGACATTCACGAGGACCGCGTCGACCTGGTCGAACTGGTCCCCAACGGCAACGGCGGCTGGATGGAGCGCAAGGCGAGCATCGCGCTCGGCACGCAATGAGGATTCACCAGGGGTGATGCACATGACAACCCAAACCACTCATCTTCGGGGCCGGACGCTGCTGTGCAGCCTGTTGGTGCTTTTGCTCCTGGCCTGTGCCGGCAATGCGTTGGCCGCGACCACGCTCGAGCGTGTCGATCACACGGCGTTGCCGGGCAACCGCGTGCAGCTCAAGCTCACGTTTGCCGGCGGCCCGGTGCCCCAACCGAGGATCTTCACCACCACGCAGCCGCCCTGCATCGCGGCGGATTTCGGCCATACCGCGAATGCCGTCGGCAAGCGGCACATCAAGATCGGCGTCGGCGCCGTCGAGGGCGTGTCCGTGGTTTCCGCCGGCGGACGCACGCGCCTGGTGGTGAACCTGCTGCGTGCGGCCAGCTATCGTTCGCATGTGGACGGAAATGCGCTGGTCATGGTCATTTCCAATGGCGAGGGTTCGGACACGGGAACCCATGCCGCCACCATCGATCCGACCAAGATGTTGCCGACCGTGGCCGGCAGCGCCGAGGTGACACACATCGGTTTTCGCCGGGGTCCCAATGGCCAGGCGCGGGTCCTGGTGGATTTTCGCGGCAGCGGTCTGCAGTCGCGCATCCAGCAGGACGACGGTCACGTGCTGGTACGCCTGAGCGGCGTCACCGTGCCGGCCAAGCTGGCCCGGCGTCTGGATGTCATGGATTTCGCCACGCCCGTGCAGACCATCGACACCAAACCGGGGCGGACCGGCGGCGCCACGCTTTCGCTGGCGGTTTCCGGTTCCGTGGTGACCTCCTCCTACAAGGACGACCATCAGCTGGTGGTCGAGGTGGCCAGGAAGCCCAAGAAGGAGTCGAGCAACATCATCGGCGCGGAGAAGAAAAAGGTGTACACCGGCAAGCGTGTCACCTTCAACTTCCAGGACATTTCGGTGCGCGCCGCCCTGCAGTTGCTGGCCGAGGTGTCCCATCTCAACATGGTGGCGTCCGACGACGTGCAGGGCAGCATCACCCTGCGCCTCAACAACGTGCCGTGGGATCAGGCGCTGGACGTGATCCTGCGGGCCAAGGGGCTGGGCAAGCGTCGTGACGGCAACGTCATCTGGATCGCTCCGCAACAGAAGCTGGCCAGTTACGAGCAGAAGGTGGCCGAAGCGCGCATGAAGGCGCAGGACACCGCCGACCTGGTCGCCGCCTACATCCCCATCAGCTACGGCAAGGCCAAGGACATCGCCGCCTTGCTGACTACCGGGGCCCGCAGCAGCACGGGCGGCAGCGGCAGTCGCAACCGCGGCTTCCTGTCGTCGCGCGGCAGCGTGTCCTACGACGTGCGTACCAACACCCTGCTCATCAACGACACGCCCAAGAAGGTGAAAGAGATCAAGAACCTGGTCGCCGTCCTCGACAAGCCGGTCCAGCAGGTCCTGATCCAGGCGCGCATCGTCGCGGCCACCAACAGCTTCGTGCGCGACCTGGGCGTGAAGTGGGGCGTGCAGGCCTGGCAGACGACCGACAGCGGCC
>CAZMMO010000017.1:0-13976 GCA_964567365.1 uncultured Rhodanobacteraceae bacterium
CGGAACAACGCTGTTGCTGCAGTCGCTGGTGCGCTGATGGAAACCCGGGAGCGGGCGGAATGGCCCTGGTTTTGCCAACGGGAATCTGCGGTGTTTGCGGTCACGGTTCGGAAAGAAAAGCCACCAGGCCGGAGCGACGCTTGGCGGTGAGCCCGCGCATGGCCGTGACCACGCGACGTTCCTGTGGCGACAGCGCTTCGTAGGCGGAAGCCTTCTCATTGATCCGGACGGATGCCTTGCGCCCCGTGGCCAGCCAGTCCAGGCTGCAGCGGTATTCCTTGGCTATTTCGATCAGCCGCGACAGTTCGGGCAGTGCGCGTCCGGCAAACCACAGTCTGGCCGTTTCGCGGGCAACGCCGAAGTGCGTGGCCACGGCGGTCACACGCCGGCGCCCGCCAGGCACGCCGGCTTCGTCGCACACGAGCTGCAGGCGGTTGGCGAAGGCGACATGGGGTGGCGAACGGGACATACGGACCAGGAAGTACAGCGGGGACCCGGACCATTCTTGCAAGCTGGCCGATCGTCTTTGGCAATTTATGCTTGTCAAGACAAATAGAAATTGCCATCTTGTGACCCCAGCATGACGCAGTTCGCACCGACAGAGGACCACAAAGGGGACGAGACAATAAAGGGGACGGAGGTAATTAAATCGGCTTAATTACCTCCGTCCCCTTTTTTATGCGTCCCTTTTTTTATGCGCGGTTCACTGCTCGGAGAGGAAGGCGACCAGGCCGGAGCGGCGTTTGGCGGTGAGTTCGCGCATGGCTGTGACCACGCGGAGTTCCTGCGGTGACAGCGCCTCGTAGGCGGAGGTCTTCTCGCGGATCCGGACGGATGCCTCACGTCCCGTCGCCAGCCAGTCCAGGCTGCAGTGATAGTCCTTCGCTATTTCGATCAGCCGCGGCAGCTCCGGGAGTACGTGTCCGGCGAACCACAGTCTGGCCGTTTCGCGGGCTACGCCGAAATGCGTGGCCACGGCGGTCACGCGTTGGCGTCCACCAGGCACGCCGGCTTCATTGCACACGAGCTGCAGGCGGTTGGCGAAGGCGACATGGGGTGGGGAGCGACGACGGGACATGCGGGCCAGGAAGTACGGTGGAACTCCAGCCATTCTTGCAAGCCGGTCGATCGCATTTAGCAAATTACAGTTGCAAATCCAAATTCTAATTGTTATCTTATGAGCCTGGCGTGACGCCGTTCGCGCGACGAGGACCGGCGTTGCCTTGGTTACGTGTGGGGTACGAACGGTATGGGTACTTGCACGTCAAAACAGGCTGGCAGGGGGAGTTTTCTGGCCCAGGGCAGGCTGGCAGCCAATAGCGGACCATCCAACCGCGATTTGCGAAGGGGAAAACATGATCAGGCAATCGAAGGGGCCGCCCAGGCGCGGCTGGCGCGCGTGCGCGCCATGTAACCACTGGTCTGACAGCGGCGGCGGGGCACAGGCCCGTCGCATGCGACCGCGACGGTAAGTGTTCCGGGCGGGAGAGGCCATGCCACGAAGGCATGGCGCACGCCGAACCGATCGTACCGAAAGATCTTGCTTGGCTCGACACGCGGTCAAACCCGCGTGCGGGTGGGGCTTTCTTGGGGAAACAGAAGGGGACGCATCATGAAAACGAGCACGCTACGCAACGCCATTTCCATCGCCCTGCTCGCCGTGGTGGCGGGCACGGGCACATCACCGGCACTGGCCCAGGGGGCCACGGCGGGCCCGATCACGCCGAGCCAGACGTCGACCATCGGTGAGCAGACAAAAGTCGACTTCGATCTGCCCGCAGGCACGCTTGCCGCTGCGCTCGACGCGCTTGGCGCGCAAAGTGGCATGCAGGTGGATTATCCGCCCGCGCTGGTGGCGAACAAGCGGGTGAAAGCCATCCATGGCCACATGAGCTGGCGCGAGGCGCTCGACCGACTGCTGCAAGGCAGCGGCCTTGCCTATCGGCAGGCCAGCGACACCACGGTTGTCATCACGCGCCCACAGGCAAGCGCCAGGACCGGAAGCCATGGCGCTTCCACACGACAGGCAACGACCGCGTCCCCGTCAGCATCGAAGGTGACGGAGCTGTCGACCTTGACGGTTACCGGCACACGGATTCGTGGCGGTACCACGGCATCGCCGGTCATCACGATCGGCAGCGAGCAGATCCAGGCGGAAGGGTTCACGGATCTTGGCCAGGTGATCCGCCACATTCCCCAGAACTTCTCCGGGGGACAGAATCCGGGCGTGGCACGGGGACCCAATGTTGGCGTCAATAATTACAACGTTACCGGTGGTTCCGCCCTGAACCTGCGGGGGCTGGGTGCGGATGCGACGCTGACGCTGCTCAATGGTCATCGCATGGCTTATGGGGGCTCGTTTCAAACGGTCGATATCAGTGCAATACCGGTCGAAGCGGTTGATCGTATCGAAATCGTTCCGGACGGAGCTTCGGCCATCTATGGCTCCGATGCGGTGGGCGGCGTGGCCAATGTGATCCTCAAGCGTGACTTTAACGGCGTGACCGTGGGTGCGCGCTATGGCGGTGCCACCGAAGGCGGGCTGATCACCCGCGAATACACGGCTACCGCCGGGACCACCTGGTCTACCGGCGGATTGATCGCCACCTGGAAAAAGTCGTCCAACGATCCGATCTACGCCGACCAGCGCGATTACACCCGGTCGATGTACCAGCCTTCAACATTATGGCAGGGCAATCATCTGCGCAGTGGCCTGGTCAGCCTGCATCAGTCGGTGGGAGAGTCCGTCGAACTGCATCTGGACGCGCTCAGAAACGAACGGAACATACTGACAGTTGAAGTATACTCGCCGAGCATTTACTACCCCGATATGCCCAAGACGACGGCCACCCTGGTAGCGCCCAGCCTCGATCTGCGGCTCCCCAACGATTGGGTGCTCAGCCTGAGCGTGGCCTTGGGCAAAAACAAGACCATTGAATACGAGCAAGAGGTCAATAGCGATACAGGCATAGCAAGCCCCAAGAATTACTTGTACAACAACAAGAGCCTCGCCTATGAACTCGGCGCGGAAGGTCGCCTGTTCACGTTGCCCGGCGGCGACGCAAAGCTTGCAGTAGGTGTGGGTTACAGGCATAACGATTTCCTTTACAGGCTCAGTGACAACACCGTCGCCGCCGATGGAGGTGAAAGCAGCCGCTTTGCCTATGCCGAATTGAACCTGCCGCTGGTAGGACCGGAGCAGGGTATTGGCGGGGTTGAGCGGTTCGAGCTGACGGGCGCGGCCCGCACCCAGGATGGCACGTACGGCAGGGTGACCACCCCGAAATTTGGGCTGATCTATTCGCCCGATACCGATTTCACGCTGAAGGCATCCTGGGGCAAGTCGTTCAAGGAGCCCACGCTGTACCAACGGTACTGGACTCCGAGTTCCTACCTCTATTCGCCGACGGTATTCGGAGGTGTCACGAGATATCCCGCTGATGCCACGGTCATCTGGCGTTCCGGCGGCAACGCGGATTTGCGCCCGGAGCGGGCACGGACCTGGAGTGCCTCGCTGTCGTTCCACCCCGAGGCGCTTCCTGGCCTGGAGTCGGAACTGACCTGGTTCGATATCGACTATGCCGATCGCATAGTGGCGCCGATTGTCGTGGCCGAGGCGCTTACCAATCCGGCCTATGCGGGACTGTTTGTCCATTACCAACCCTCGGATGCAGTGCAGGCCGAGGCGCTTGCCCATTCCCGCGACTTCTACAATTACATCGGTGGCACACCTTACGACCCCAGCAAGGTGGTGGCGATCGTTGACGATCGATATGCCAACACGGTCAGGCAGCGGATCAAAGGCATCGATCTGTCGGGGTCGTATCTGTTCGATCTGGGCGCGGGGCAGTTGACCGTCCGTGGTTCGGCCAGCTGGCTGGACAGCAAACAGATCCTGGTGGCGGGGGAGAGCGCTTCCGACCTGTCCGGCACGCTGTTTTATCCGGCCAAGCTCAACAGCCGGATCGGAGCGGTCTGGCGGCAGGGCGGTTTCACCGCCTCTCTGTTTGGAAACTACAAGAGCGGGGTGACCGACATCTCAAACGGCAGGAAGGGCGCCTCGTTTACCACCGTTGATGCCGCGTTGCGCTACGACACCGGAGAGCGCGATGATGCGTGGTCGAATCTGGCGTTGGAGTTGTCGGCACAAAACCTGCTCAATCGTGCGCCTCCGCTGTACGCCGCCACTTCGTTGAGCTTCACTCCTTACGATTCGACCAACTATTCGGCAGTGGGGCGCTTCCTGAGCCTCTCCCTGTCCAAGCATTGGTGACGGCCATGAGAATCTTCTTGTGGGTTCTCGTGCTTATGAGCGGACTCTCGTATGTCGCCCGTGTCCAGGCGGTCGAGCCGCGCGAGCTGCTGGAAGTAGCGGACTTCAGCAGTCCTGTCGTGTCTCCGGATGGAACGCAAGTGGCCTTTCGGGTCGAGCGGGCTTCGGTGATGCGCAACACGTACGACACCACGTGGTACGTGCAGGATGCAGATGGGGATTCGCCGCCCCGTCGTGTTGCCGGTGGCGGAGTAGTGCTGCGCGGCACGGCGGGCCTTCCCCTGCCGGCGACCGTCTTGTGGTCGCCGGATGGACGCTGGATCTACTACCGCGCCTCGGTGGACGGAAAGATCGACGTGTGGCGTGCCGCGGTGGATGGTTCGGGCGCGGTTCCCGTGACGCACGATCCCGCCGATGTCAGGGATTTCCGGCTGGCCGATGGAGGGCGCACGCTCCAGTACAGCGTCGGCGCGACCCGCGCGGAAGTTCGGTCGGCGGAGTGGGCCGAATATTACAAAGGTATCCATGTCGACAGTACGGTGCCGGTCGGGCAGCCCCTGTTCCGCTCGGGAAATATCGGAGGCCGGCTGGCGACACAGCGTTACAATGGCATCTGGTTCGAGCGTTCTCCGCTGCTGGCCGATGTTCCCAGTCGCTGGAAGGCCGTGGACCTCAAGACGAGGGAGACGCGGAACCTGGACAAGAGTTCCACCGATGGTATTGAACATGCTGCCGATTGGAAAAAGCGGTACCCGGACGCCTGGCGTTTGTCACGCTCGCCGGAGGGTGGCCGGGTAGCCATCCTGACGCGGGTCGGCAAGCGAGGAGGGCTGCGTTACAAGCCGGATATCCGCTTATCGGCGGTATTGCCCAAAAAGGGATCGCAGGAGATCGTGTGCAAGGCCGCGGCGTGCACGGGAAAGGCGATCACGGCCATCCAGTGGCGGCCCCACAGTGACGAGGTGCTGTTTACCGTAACGGACCCCGCGGAAGGCCTGGCGCAATCCATCTACCGCTGGAATGTCCAATCCGGTGCCGTGGTTCCGGTAGTGCATTCGCACGGGCTGCTCAATGGTGGGCGGGATCGTTACCGCAAATGCGGGGTCTCCTTTGCCGCGATGATATGCGTGAGTGCGACGGCCCGTCAGCCTCCACGCCTGGAGCGGGTCGACCTGAAGACGGGCGCCCGGAAGGTGCTGTTCAATCCCAATGCGGCGCTTGCAAGGGAGATGGCGGGGGTTTCCGTACGTCTGCTGCGGTGGAAGGACGCCAAAGGCCGACTGTTCACGGGGCAGTTCTATGCGGCAAAAAGCCAATCGGGATCGGCGCCGCCCCTGTTCGTGAACTACTATCGATGCGCGGGATTCGTGCGCGGTGGCATCGGCAATGAATGGCCGTTCGCGAGTCTGGCGACGCATGGAATATCGGCACTGTGCATCAATCAAGCTCCTTATCTTGTCGACGCTGTTGATCGTTACAATGAGGGGCTTGCAGCCGTCAAGAGTGCGGTAAAGATGCTGTCGGCGCGTGGCGAGATCGATGCTTCAAAAGTGGGCATGGGCGGATTGAGCTTCGGAAGCGAGATCACGATATGGGTCGCAATGGAGTCGCGGCTTTTGAAAGCTGCCTCCGTCAGTTCCGCTTCGGTGTCGCCCAATTATTATCTGCTTGGATCCCTGAAAGGGAAACGATTCCTGAAAACCTTGAAGGAGCTATGGGGGCTGGGATCGCCTGAGGACACGCCGAAGCGGTGGCATGTGCTGTCTCCCGTATTCAATCTGTGCAGGATATCCGCGCCGGTCCTGTTCCAGATGCCCGAGCAGGAGTACATGCAGGCGACCGATTACCTCATCCCCATGATCAGGGAGGATAGGGCGGACCTTTACGTATTCCCCGATGAGCCGCACCAGAAGTTCCAGCCGAAGCACAAGCTTGCGGTCTACACCCGCAATATGGACTGGTTCCGGTTCTGGCTGCAGGGCTACGAAGATCCGACGCCCTCGAAGAAGACGCAGTATGCGCACTGGCGTGCCATGCGGGAGAGCGTGAAGCGGGCACGGGTTTCGGCGCCACTGCGTTGCAAGAGAGAAGCCGGCAACTAAGTGCTTGTCCGCAGGGCCGTTCGCACGGGGCCTTTCGGCAAACTTAGGACAGGCGAAGCCGAAGTGCCGGCGACGCGGGTTTCCGGTGTTTCGACTTCGCAAAGCTTCGCTTCGCTACGCTCAATACGAACGGTTTTGTTGTTTATGGGCAAGTCTAGGTGTGGTTTCTTACCCAGTTCTCGATCGTGCAAAGGGCGAATACCCGCATGAAGGACCGGTCGCGAGCCGGCCGCTGGCTGTCCAGGAGCACGTCCAGATTGTGCAGATCCAGCAGGCCACGGGACTGGAGGTGGCCGTCCCGCAGAAACCGGCGGATCGTTTCCTTGTTCCTGCTGTATGCCGCGGAGGTGTAGTTCATGAAAGTGCCCTTGCTGCGCCTGTTCAATACCTCCGGGGGAAGCTGCCCGGCAAATGCGGCACGGGCGACGGTGCGATTCCGGCCGTTCGATATCCACATCCAGGCGGGGACGCGAAGACAGGCCTCCATGACCGGTTGCGAAAGCAGAGGCATGCGTATCCGCCGGCCGCGGGACCGTAGCGTGCCATCGCTGAACAGTTGGTTGCCCGCAAGGTCGAAGATTCGCTCGCGGTCGCCGGGGAGCGCGTTGGGCGGTGCGGAGAACCACGGGTGCAGCTCCAGGGGAGGGACCCCGGCGGCGCGCGCCAGCAGTGAATAGTCCGCCTTGATGGGGGGCTTGGGCGGCCGGTACAACTTGCGCAGGGTCAGTCGTAGGGCTTTCGCTACCGTGCATCCATGCAGCCGGGTCAGGTCGACGATGGCCTGCCAGCCCGCCGCGAAACCGCGCTCCCGGAACGCGTCGGCTGCGGGAGCGGCCGAGGCCAGGTAGCCGAAGATCGTGTCGCCGCCGCTGCCGGAGAAACAGCTGCGGACATCTTGCGCATCTGCTGCATCATCCATGGCACGGGCAACGGCGCAACCCAATGCCCAGGCGGCCGGCCGCAGCGAGTGCGGTGGCAATGGGAAGGCAATCGCCGCATCCGTGAACTTGAGCGACCGTTGCAGGAGTTCGACGCCAAGCCGATCCGCGACCTGCTGCGCGTACCTGCGTTCGTCCGCGCCGGGCAGTGGCGTGATGGCCGTGCAGCAGGCGACCCGTGCCCGTGCACCCGCCAGGCTGGCGGCGACAATCGACGAATCCAGTCCCCCGGAAAGTTCAAGCAGCAGGCTGCGATCCGTTTCGGCCATGGCGCGGACCACGGAGGTCGTGGTCTCTCGAACCGTTCGTGCCGCTACGACAGGATCGCTCTGTCGTTCCTCCGGCGTTACGAAGGACCAGGGGGACCATGCCGGACGCGTGGACGTTTTCTTGCCGTCGATGGAGAGCGTGCAGCCGGGGAGCAACTCGCTGATACCGGCAAGACCCGTACGGGACACCTTCATGTATGGATAAACCAGGCAGTGGTTGATGAAGTCCCAGTCGATTCGATCGCGGTAAAGGCCGAGGTGCGAGGCGATCGACAAATCGGAGGTGATGAATCCGCCGCCGTCCCGCAGCGAATAGGCGCAGGCCATGCCACCGGATGGATCGCGCATGAGGGTGATGCCGTCGGCGTCCTCTTCGGCGGGCTGGAACAGTAGATATTCGCCCCAGTAGCGGTCGAGAAGATGTTGCCGAAGTGCCGACGGTGTTGGCAGATGCCGCAGGTCCGCGGGATCCGTGACGGGCCTGCCATTCTTGTCGTACAGGTCGCCGAGGAGGATGCTGCCGTCGGGCAAGGGCAGGGTCGGTGTCTCCCTAGGCGCAAACAAGGCCAGTCTCCCCACCTGCCCCCGGGGTTCCATGCCCAGCTCCCGGAGCATGTCGGCAAGCTGGCATCCGCGGTCGTCGGGACCGTCGGCGCGTTGGTTGGTCAAGGCGATGTAGCGGTAGCGCATCAGATCACCCGGATAGGAGTGTGGGTTTCGGCGGCTCCCACGGTTTCGTTCAGTACCAGCGGTCCGTGCTGGACCCAGGCGTGGGCGGAGAACGGATCGCAGGCCACGCCCATGACGAGATGGGCATACAGGCCGCGCTTGGCGAGAAACCTGACCATCGACAGCGAATCGATCAGGCAACTTGTTTCGATGGGTACGTAAGGGCGCACACGGTGGAAGGCGGTCGCGGCCTCCACCAGGCGCCGCGGGGCTTCGGGGCCGCAGGAGGCAACCGGCGATGCGTGGGCCTGGCGGTATTGGGTCAAGTTCTGAAGAATGGATTTCAGATGCCATGTCCTCAGCCGCCAATACATCAGGCATACGTGGACGAACACGTCGCGGATTGCGCTGGCAGGGACGCGTTGGTTCCAGCAAGGCATTTCCAGCACGCTTTGGGCGGGAGGGACGATGTCCAGTCCGGTTGGTTTCCAGGTTCGGGTTGACGATGTCCGGGTGAGCAGGTTGTGCTTGGCCAGTTCTCCGACGTCGACGTCGGCATTGTCTGGCGTTTTCAGGTAGCGGAGAAAGCCGTGTTCCAGCGCCCCGGGCAGTTGAAAGTAGCGGTCGCGCTGTATGTCCAGGAAGAGCAGCCTGGCGTCCAGTCGGCAGAACGATATGTCTTCGTTTGGATGCCAGCTCATCGTTGTCTCCGGACGAGAAGGGCGCGCCTTGCGGCGCGCCCCTTGCGCTTACTCAACCGAGATTCCGGAAGGACCGTCCTTTCCGTTCACCTCGCCGGATCGCCCAGTTCCCTTGGTATCCGTGCTGGCAACGCCGAGCACGATGACTTCTTCCGATGTGTCGTTGCGGATGTCTTCGTTCGTGTTCATCTCGATCTCCTGTGCTTGCGTCATGGGAAATTCCATGACGTGGGCAGCGTAGGAGCCAAGGTTTTTAATTATCAAATAATTTTTACATGATTATCAGATAATTATCTCGTAATTACCTAATAATTATTTAATAATTATGCGGGAGTGCTGCACCTGGCCTCATGTTCAGGTATCTGACCAACTAGCCGCCGCGCTCGTTCAGCAGGGCCACGATGCGCGGGACAAGCTGCTTGCGGCGCTCGTGATAGTCGTGCAGCGCGGATTTCAGGGCCGGGGTGTCGTATTCCTGCCAATACCGGTTCAGCTCCGACAGTTCCTCGAAGGGGTGTTCGAGCAGTTCCTGCACGGTCCAGCGTACAGGGGCCAGCCGGTCGTTGGCCTGCTTCACGGCGTGGTGCAAGGACCGGTGGGCCGTCGCGCGGGCGATGGCGTCGAACAGCAGCCACGTCGGTTTGACCAGGTCGTCGTCGGCGGGCACAAGCTTCAGCGGCTCTGTTGCCCGGACTGCCGGTGCCACGCCGATATCGCAGGCCATCAACAGCAGGCGTTCCATCCAGTCGTAGAGGTCGCGCAGGACGACTTCGGTGGGCAGCGGGATGTGCAGTCCGTCGCGGGCGTGATCGACGATCAGGTTTTCGCCGACCAGGCGGTACAGGGCGAACCGGACGGGCGTGGGGCTGGCGTCGAATTTTGCGGCCAGCGTGGCCGGGTCGATCCGCTGCCCGGGCGTGTAGTGCCCCGATCGCAGGTCACGCCTGACCTTTCTGTACACGAACGTACTTTTGGAGCGGGCTGCATTCATAGCGGACTCCATGTCTGCGGATCCGGAGGTTCAGCCCTTCCGTGTGCCGGACAAGCATCCTGCCTTTATCGCCGGTGAGATACTACTTCATTATGAGGACACCCGTCTCCTTTGTGGGTCAAGCTGCGAGGTAACGGGCAATGTGCGCGGCTACTTCGGCAGATGCCTCGAGTGGCAGCAGGTGGCCTGCCCCTGGCAGTTCGTGCATTTCCGGGTCGGGGAGGTACGGGACAAGGCGTTGCGCAAGAACAGCGGCTGGGTCGACGTGGTCGTGTTCCCCGGTCAGAAGCAAGGTCGGTGCATCGATTCGGGATGTCGCCGCGCTGATGTCTTCGTGCATGGCATATCCGGGCCAGGCCGCTTTGGCGTCGGGATGGCCGGCCAGGCTGTCGGCAATGGTCCGGTTGCGTATTGCGTTGTCGAGCGGTGTCGCGGTCAACACCTTGTCCAGGGTTGTCTCGACGCTTTCGCGGCTGTCGTAGGCCGTCTGCATGGCCTGGCGTTGGGCGGCCGGCAGATTCATGGGCAGCGCGGGCGACGGCGCGACGAGCACGAGCGCCTGCAGCCAGTCGGGTCGTTGTCCGGCCAGATACTGGGCGATCTTGCCGCCCATGGAGTGGCCGACCAGGACGATCCGATCCAGCGCCATAGCTTCGATCATCTGCGCAATAGCGGTGGCCAGGTCAGCGATTCGATAACCGCCTCTGGATGGGCCGGACCGGCCCCAGCCGGGCAAGTCCGGAACGATGCAGCGATGGTTGTCGCGCAAGGCTGCCACGACTTCGTCCCAGGTACGACCGGACCCACCCCAGTAATGGAGAAACACGAGCGTGGTTCCGCCGTGGCCGTGTTCCGCGACATGCAGGTCTGCGATCTCCGTCTCGATCTTCATGACTTGGCTCCGAAGGTTGGGAGCGCACAGCCTATACTGCATCTTCAAGCGATAGAATGGCATCTAGCTTATATAGAGAAGATCGTAAAACGATCGAATTACATGGATCGCATTCGGCAACTCAAGGTGTTCATGGCGGCCATCCGGCACGGCAGCATTACTGCGGCAGGGCGGGAGATAGGCCTGTCGCCGGCCATGGCGGGCAAGTATCTCCGTGCGCTCGAATCGACCTTGGGCGTGCGGCTGCTGCATCGCACGACGCGTGCGTTGTCGCTTACGGATGCGGGCCAGCGGTATCTGTCGGCATCGAAGGAGATACTTCGTGCCCTGGACGACGCCGACACCGAGGCGCGCGCAGGTACCCGCCAATTGTCCGGCCCCGTCCGGCTGGGTGTGCCCCGCGCCTACGGTCAACTGAAACTGGCTGAGATGCTGGTGGCGTTCTGTCGGCGTTATCCGGAAATCACGCTGGATTTGCATACGGATGAACGCTATGCCGATCTGGTCGACGATCGATTGGATCTTGTCGTGCGCATCGGTCGACTGGCCGATTCCGCGTTGCGGGTTCGGCGTATCGGAACGGTGACGATGGGCGTGTTCGGTTCGCCCGACCTGGTGGACGCGGATGGGTGTGAGGATCTCGTGCGCGTTCGCATGCTGCCGCGGCTTGCCTTTGCCGCCGCCCGGTCGCCGGGAGACTGGGTGGCGTATGACGATGCCATGCGCGCCTTTGCCATCGATGGAAAGCTCGTCATGCGCTCGGACGAGATCATGCTGCTGGTGCGTGCCGCCGTCGCCGGCCTCGGTATTCTGTATGCTCCGGAGTTCGCCGTCGAGGGCGCTCTGGCCCAGGGTGATCTCGTGCGGCTATTGCCCAATTACCGCTTTGCGCATCTCGATCTGCAAATTGTCTACAGCGACCGGCGCCATCAGCCGGTACGTGTCAGAGCGCTGATCGACCATCTGCAAGAGAACGTGCAACAAAGGGGACGGAGGTAATTAAATCAAGCAGCTTGGCCGGCTTGTGCCTACGACCAATATCTACGTGAGCAGACATTCCAAGCTGTCCGCACGGATTTAATTACCTCCGTCCCCTTTATTGCTCTTTGTTGGTTTGCATCAGTTTGTCGATCCGCCGCGCATCGGCGGGGGTGGCCGGGTTGAAGATCAGCAGGCTCAGGTCGGGGCGACCGTCGACGGCGAAGGTCGAGTATTCGAGCGCCAGCGTGCCGGCCCGGGGATGGCGCAGGTGCTTGGTGCCGGAGCCGAATGTGGACACGTCGCTGGCGTTCCACATGGCCTCGAACTCGGGGCTGCGATGACACAGTTCGTCGACTAGCGCCTCGACTTCGCGCGTTGCGCCGGCACGCAGCACGTCGGCGCGGAATACCGTCACCACGTGGCGAGCGACGCTTTCCCAGTTGAGCTGGGCCGCGCGTACCCGGGGCGTGCAGAAGATCAGGCGCAGGATGTTGCGTTGCTCGACCGGGAGCACGGCGTAGTCGGTCAGCACGGCGGCCGCGGCACGGTTCCAGGCGACCACGTCCCAGGTGGCGGTTTTTACGATGGCCGGGCTGACTGGCAGCGCGTCGAGCACGCGTTGCAAGCGCGGCGTCACGCCCTCGATTGCCTTATAGCGCGCCTTGGGCGGGCGCCCCAGGGCCAGAAGGAACAGGTGTTCGCGCTCGGTGTCGGTCAGCATCAGCGCATCGGCGATACGTTCGAGCGTGCTGGCCGATGGCGCGCCGCCGCGACCCTGTTCCAGCCACGTGTACCAGGTGGTGCTGACGTTGGCGCGCAGAGCCACTTCCTCTCGTCGCAGGCCGGGCGTGCGCCGGCGCGTCATGGGAAAGCCGAGTGCCGCCGGGTCGAGCCGGGCGCGGCGGTCCTTCAGGAAGGCACCGAGTTGTTGGTCGTGAGGGGTGGGCATGTGCAGGCTGTTGGTTTTCATACCCGGATAAAGTCCCGGCTTTAACCGGATGTTGGGCGTACCCATGATAGCGAATCTCTCTCAACCAGAGGATCTTCCATGCGTGTTTTCGTTACGGGAGCCACCGGGTTCATCGGCTCCGCTGTTGTAAAAGAATTGCTCGCCGCCGGGCACGAAGTGCTTGGCATGGCCCGCTCGGATGCGGGAGCCGCGGCCCTGGCTTCCGCCGGTGCCGAGGTCCATCGCGGCTTGCTCGAGGATCTCGACAGCCTGCGTCGCGGTGCGGCCGGGGTGGACGCCGTGATCCACGCCGCTTTCATCCACGACTTTTCGAAATTTGCCGAAAGTTGCGAGCGGGATCGGCAGGCTATCGAGGCCCTGGGTGCCGAGCTGGAAGGCTCCGCGCGGCCGCTGTTGGTCACCCATGGCGTCGGCGGACTGGTCCAGGATGGGGCCGGTACCGAGGACGACGTGCCGCCGCCTCCTTCGCCGGCCTATCCAAGGGCATCGGAAGCTGCCGCTGCCGCGCTGGAGGCACGCGGTGTGCATGCCTCGGTGATGCGGTTGCCGCAGGTTCACGACACGGTCAAGCAGGGACTCGTCACGCCGCTCATCCAGATCTACCGGGAGAAAGGCGTGTGCGCGTATGTCGGTGAGGGTTCTAAGCGCTGGGCCGCGGCACATGTGCTCGATGTCGCGCGCCTGTATCGGCTGGCGCTCGAAAAGGCCGAGCCGGGCGCGCGCTATCACGCCGTCGCGGAGGAAGGTGTGTCGATGCGGGCGATTGCCGAAGCCATCGGGCAATACCTGGATCTGCCGGTGCGATCCATCGCCGCGGAAGAGGCCGAGGACTTTTTCGGCTGGATGGCCATGTTCGTCGGGTGGAACCTGATGGCCACGAGCGTGAAAACACGGGAAAAACTTGGCTGGGAGCCCACCGGTCCCGGATTGATCGCCGATCTTGAGAACGGCCAATATTGATTCGATTAAAACAACAAAGACAACAAAGGGGACGACAACAAAGGGGACGGAGGCAATTAAATCCGAGGTAATCCACGAGGAAATCCCCAACCCTGCCGGGAGATACTTGTTCGCCTCCGTTCCCTTGTTCCGGTTGGTCAGGCAGGCAACACGGATTTAATTACCTCCGTCCCCTTTTAGGGGGCTCCGGGCTTGGTGGCGTTGGTGTTCCAGCCCATCGCGTTGTAGAG
>CAZMMO010000018.1:0-10772 GCA_964567365.1 uncultured Rhodanobacteraceae bacterium
GATGTGGGTGGATTGCCATCGCCTTTCATCGTAGGAGCGCACCTGGGCGCGACGGCATCAGCGCTCCATGAACCTCGAGCCCGTCGCGCCCAGGTGCGCTCCTACGATGAAGAGCGGGCGGTAAGCGGCAAACTCCGGGGTTCTGCGAGGTTTCCTCACGGGGCGGGCCTCCGGCCAAGGCGGGTGTCGGCGGATACGGGCTGCAGCCGCGGCACCAGCAGGTGCACCAGCAGCAGCGCGAGCAGATAGGCCGAGCCGGCCATCGCGAATACCGGCACGTAGCTTTCCGTCGCCTGCAGCATCAGGCCAACGACGGTGGAGATCAACATGCCGCCGACGGCGCCGGCGAAACTGCCGATGCCGACCACCGAGGCGACCGCGTGGCGCGGGAACAGGTCCGAGGCCAGGGTGAACTCGTTGGCGGACCAGCCCTGGTGCCCGGCGGTCGCCAGTCCGATCAGCGCCACCGCCAGCCACAGGTGGCGGGCGTGGGCGGCAAACAGGATCGGCACCACGCACAGCGCGCAGGCGAGCATCGCCCCCTTGCGCGCGCGGTTGACGCTCCAGCCGCGGCGGATCAGGTATCCGGCAAGCCAGCCCCCGGCGACGCTGCCCACGTCCGCGGCCAGGAAGATCGCGATCAGCGGCAGGCCCAGTCCCAGCAGGGACAGGCCGTAGGTGGCGTGCAGGAACTTCGGCAGCCAGAACAGGAAGAACCACCAGATCGGATCGGTGAAGAATTTGGCAACGATGAAGGCCCAGGCCTGGCGATGGCGTACCACCTGCGCCCACGGGACGCGCACGGCCGGTTCCGGCGGGTCGCTGCGGATATGCGCCAGCTCGGCCGGCGACAGCTTCGCCTGCCGCTCCGGCTTGCGGTACACCGCCCACCAGACCACCAGCCAGACGGCGCTGAGCAGGCCGGTCCCGAGAAAGGCGGCGCGCCAGCCCCACAACACGACGATCGCCGGCGCCAGCACCGGCGCGATGATGGCGCCCAGGTTCGAGCCGGCATTGAACAGGCCGGTCGCCAGCGATCGTTCGCGGCGCGGAAACCACTCGGCCACGGTCTTGACCGCAGCGGGAAAATTGCCGGCCTCGCCCACACCCAGCGCAAAACGCGCCGCGACGAAGCCCATCACGCCCACGACCAGCGCATGGCCCATGGCGGCCAGGCTCCACACGCCGATGGCCAGGGCATAGCCCACGCGCGTGCCGTATTTGTCGATCAGGGCGCCGGCGCACAGCAGGCCGATGGCGTAGCCGGCCTGGAACGCGGTGACGATGTAGCCGTACTCGATCTCGTTCCAGCCGAGATGGGACTGCAGGAACGGCGCCAGCACGCCCAGTACCTGGCGGTCGATATAGTTGATCGAGGTGATGGCGAACAGCAGCGCGCAGACCCGCCAGCGGTATCCGCCAACTTTTCCGGACGACCGCAATTGGAGGGTATCGCCGCCCATTTTGGCCCCTACCGTGTCCGGATGCCGGTCGTGACGGCGCAAGCCGGGCAGAGAACGGGTCCCCGGCTGGCGCAAGCATGCCGCGGCCCGGCACCCGGAAGATCCGGGCGGGACAATATTGATAGCGCTATCATCTGCATGGCCCCACCCCGCCTCGAATCCGGTCCCGTCCACCGGCCCTTTCGCCCCACCTCGTGTGGCGGCCCGTTCGCCCTGCCACGCCCGGACACGACCCCGCCGGAAACCCGCGGGAAAGCCGGTTGCACGGCACGATTGTTAGCGCTAACGTAGCATGACGAGTCCATGCTGTCACGCGCAGCCGCGCACCTGGACTACGATCGGGGCAGCGGCCCCTTCGGAGGGAGTGATGCAAGTCCAATTGGCAACCACCCGGCCCGGCCCAGCGCCGGAGGCGAGCCCCGCGTCCGCCCTGCGCGAGCCCCCTCCGCATACCCTCGGGCCGCGCATCCAATGAACGCCCGCATCGCCACCACCCCGGAACGCGCCCGCCCGCCCGCCCGCACGGGCCTTTCCCATCGACTCTCGGTCACGGAAAAAATCGGCTACAGCCTCGGCGACCTGGCGGCCAACCTGATCTTCCAGACGCTGGTGACCTTCCTGGCGTTTTTCTACACCGACGTATTCCGCATTCCGGCGGGGGTCGCGGCGACGATCATTTTCGTGGTCGGCCTGCTGGGCGCCTTCGTGTTCACGCCGATCATGGGCCTGGTGGCCGACCGCACCCGCACGCGCTGGGGCAAGTTCCGCCCCTGGGTGTTGTGGACCGCGGTGCCGTTCGGGGTGCTGTCGCTGCTGGTCTTCACCAGCCCGGACCTGAGCGAGCAGGGCAAGGTGACCTACGCGACGGTGACCTACACCTTGCTGGTACTGATCTACGTCGCCAACAACCTGCCCTACTCGGCGCTCAGCGGCGTGCTGACGGGCAACATGCAGCAACGCAACAGCCTGTCGTCGTACCGCTTCGTGGCCGTGATGCTGGCCCAGTTCATCATCCAGGTGCTGCTGCTGCCGCTGGTGCTGATGCTCGGCAACGGCGACAAGGCGCAGGGCTTCCACGTGGTCATGATGCTGTTCGCCGGCGTCGGCACCGTGTTCTTCGTGATCACCTTCTTCACCACCCGCGAACGCGTAGTGCCGGTCCAGGAGCGCGCCTCGAGCATCCGCGAGGATCTCACCGACCTGCTGCGCAACCGGCCCTGGCAGATCATGCTGGCCGTCACCGTCCTGGTGTTCGTCAACCTCGCCCTCAAGGGCGGCATGTACATCTACTACTTCAAGTACTACTTGGACGGCGCCAGCCTGCAGCATTTTCTCGACGGCATCGGCTTCAGTCACTTCGTGACCGGGCTCGACCAGCTGATGGTCCACCTGGGCATGGGCGGCTTCCACTGGCCGCAGGACGCGCCGACCTCGACCTTCAGCCTGTTCAATGCGCTGGGCATCATCTTCATGATCATCGGCATCGCCTGTTCCAAGCGGCTGGCCGATCGCTTCGGCAAGCGCAACGTGTTCGGCGCCGCCCTGTTCGCTTCCACGCTGTTCCTGCTGGCCTTCGCCTTCTATCCGCCCGACGCCATCGCCCTGGTCGTGGTCTCGTACATCTTCCACGGGTTCTTCTACGGCATCACCACGCCGGTGCTGTGGACGATGACCGCCGACGTGGCCGATTTCTCCGAGTGGAAAAACCATCGCCGCGCCACCGCCATCATCTTCTCGGCGATGCTGTGCGGGCTGAAGCTGGGGCTGAGCATCGGCGGCGCGCTGGTGGCGGGGATCCTGGCCTGGTGCGGCTACGTTCCCGAGGCCGCCACGCAAACGCCGGCCGTACTGGAAGGCATCCGGCTCACGGTCAGCGTGTTCTGCTCGATCCCGTTCCTGCTGGCGGTCGCGCTGCTGTTCCTGTACGAGATCGACAAACCCATGGAGTCGCGCATCGAGCACGAGCTCGAGGCGCGGCGGCAACAAGCCGGCAACCCGGCCTGACATCCCGATGAGTACCCCGACCACACCACCTTCCATGCCCGACGAACTTTCGCAAACCCAGCTCGCATCCCTGGCGGACCGCGCCATCTCGCAGCCGCTGGTGACGGACCTGTACACCGCCGATCCGTCCGCGCACGTGTTCGACGGCGCCCTCTACCTCTATCCCTCCCACGACATCGAAGGCGGCGTGCCTTTCAACGACAACGGCGACCATTTCTGCATGGAGGACTACCACGTCTTCCGCATGGACTCGCCCGAGGACGACAAGGCCGTCGACTGCGGCGTGGCCCTGCACGTCGACGACGTGCCCTGGGCGCAACGCCAGATGTGGGCCCCGGACGCGGCCTGCAAGGACGGCAGGTACTACCTCTATTTTCCGGCCAAGAGCGCCGACGGCAGGTTCCGCATCGGCGTGGCCGTGTCCGACCGGCCGCAGGGGCCGTTCCGGGCCGAGCCGCAGGCGATCGAAGGCAGCTACTCCATCGATCCGGCGGTGTACGACGACGACGGCGCGTTCTACCTGTACTTCGGCGGCCTCTGGGGCGGACAACTGCAGAAGTACCGCGACAACGCCTACGCCGAAACCAACGCGGAACCGGCACCGGAGGAGCCGGCCCTGGGCCCGCGCGTGGCCCGGCTCGATGCCGGCATGAAGCGGCTCGCCGAAGCGCCGCGCGAAGTTCTCATCCTCGACACGGCAGGCCAGCCGCTGCGCGCGGGAGACCACGAGCGCCGCTACTTCGAGGCGCCCTGGATGCACAAGCACCAGGGCACCTACTACTTCTCCTATTCCACCGGCGACACGCACCTGCTGTGCTACGCCACCGGCGACAACCCCTACGGACCGTTCACCTACCAGGGACGCATCCTCACCGAGGTCGTCGGCTGGACCACGCACCATTCCATCGTGCAGTTCGCCGGCCAGTGGTACCTGTTCTACCACGACGCCCTGCTCTCCGGCGGCGTGACGCATCTGCGGTCCATGAAGATGGCGCCCCTGCACCACGACGACCAGGGCCGGATCGCGACCCTGCATCCCTATGGCAGGTGACGGCGCGCTGGATCCGATCGCTCCCGGCCCGATGCTCCGCATGGGGCAGGGCGAGCTGGCCGTCGACATCGCTCCGCGCGCGGGCGGCCGCGTCGCGCAGATCCGTTTCGGCGGCACCCGCTGGCTGGTCGGGCACGGCCCGCCCAACGAGGCGATGATCGCGTGGGGGTGTTTTCCCATGCTGCCGTGGGCGGGCCGCATACGTCACGGACGCTACGAGTTCCGCGGACGCCGCGGCCAGCTTCCCGTCAACCTCGGGGGCCACGCGATCCACGGCGTCGCGTTCGGCCTGCCGTGGCAGGTCGAGGAATATTCACCCACGCGCACCGTACTGTCGCTGCGGCTGCCCGAGGACGAACGCTGGCCTTTCGGCGGCACGGCGCGCCAGCTCATCGAGGCGGACACGCGCAGCCTGCGCCTGACGCTGACACTGAGCGCGGACAGGCACGCCATGCCCGCGACGATCGGCTGGCACCCCTGGTTCCGCAAGCCCGACCGCCTCGAATTCCACCCGACCCGCTGTTATCCGCGCGACGAGGAAGGCATCGCGCACCTGCCGCTGACGGACCCTCCGCCCGGCCCCTGGGACGATTGTTTCCTCAACCAACGCCCCGTCGTGCTGCACAGGCAGGAAGGGAACCTGCGCATCAGTGCCGACAGCGACCACTGGGTCGTCTTCGACGAGCCCGACCACGCCACCTGCGTCGAGCCGCAAAGCGGCCCACCCGATGCCTTCAACCTGGGACGCGCGCAAGTCCTCGAACCGGGCGACTCCCTGTCCCTCAGCCTGCTGCTCGAATGGTCGCAGCAACGGCCGTGAGGGCGGCGTGTCGTTCCAGAGCAACGGAAACGCGGAACAGCACCAAGAGCGGAATCGGATTCCACGTCCGTGCAGGGAACCTCGAATAACCCCCGTCACCCCAGCGCAAGCTGGGGTCCAGCGGCTTTACGCTCTTGAAGGAAAAGGCTCTGGATTCCGGCTTGCGCCCACTGCTGTCCGGAATAAATCATCAAAGCCCGTTCGCCCTGATGCTTCGACAAGCTCAGCACAGGGTACGCTTCGCGTATCGAAGCCTGTCCTGAGGTATCGAAGGGGGCGGCCCCGAGTTTTCCGCGCCGTTCATGGTTCGATACCTCACCACGAACGGGGAAAGTGTATGGCACCGTTTTGAGTCTCCCATTCCGCATTTCCTGACAACCTCGCTACCACAGGCATTTCACGAGCCGAACCAAAATCGTTCCGGACAGTAGTGAGCTTGCGCCGGAATGACGTTGAGGTGAAAGGAAGCTCGCATGCAAGATCCGTAGATTTTCTACGGACAGCAGTGAGCATGCGCCGGAATGACGAAATTTCGAGGTTTTTCGAGGCTCCTTGCAGGAAGTCTCAGCCGTGGCTGCTCACCACGCGATAGCCCTTGAGGTGCTGGGCAAAATCCTGCAAGGCGCGGATGCCGCTGTGTTCGGCCTCGCGTATCCACTGCTGCAGCCCCTTCAAGGCCTGCTCGGTGCCGCGCTGCTCCATCAGCGCCATCAGGCGCGAGCGGTAGGCGCACACGGTGCGCAGGGCAGGGCGCTTGGCCACGACGGCGTCGAGCCGGGCACGACCATCCTGGTCCAACCAGCGGCCGCCATCGGCCAGGGCACGGCGCAGGCGCGCGGGGACGATGGATTTCAGGCTCTCGCCGCGGCGCGCCGCTTCCTCGCGCAGGGTCGGCAGGATGACCTGGCGGTAATAGTCGGTCAGGGCCTGGAAGCGGTGCGTCAACACGGCCTTGAGGGTTTCCGAATCGGGCAGGTTGACGTT
This sequence comes from uncultured Rhodanobacteraceae bacterium, assembly GCA_964567365.1. Classification (GTDB taxonomy): domain Bacteria; phylum Pseudomonadota; class Gammaproteobacteria; order Xanthomonadales; family Rhodanobacteraceae; genus Oleiagrimonas. The sequence continues at coordinate 6,323 of CAZMMO010000018.1, forward strand.
GGGGCGCACGTCCAGCGCCGGGGCCACGCGCAGCACCCGGGCCAGGCCCAGCTTGCGCAGGCCGCAGATGGCCGCCCAGCCGATGTCGAATTCCCACCTGCGCAGGGCGAACTTGGCCGAGCTGGGGAAGGCGTGGTGGTTGTTGTGCAACTCCTCGCCGCCGATCCAGAAGCCCCACGGAATGAGGTTGGTGGAGGTGTCGGAGCTTTCGAAGTTGCGGTAGCCCGACCAGTGGGCCATGCCGTTGACGAAACCCGCGGCCCAGAACGGGATCCACATCATCTGGATGGCCCAGATGGCCACGCCGACCACGCCGAACAGGGCGATGTCGATCAACCCCATCAGGCTGACGCCCCAGTACGGGTGCTTGCCGTACAGATGGCGCTCGAGCCAGTCGTCGGGAGTGCCGCGGCCGTATTTCTCCAGGTCCTCGGGATTGGAAGCGGCCTTGCGGTACAGGTCCACGCCGTCCCAGAACACCTTGTGGATGCCGTAGATCTGCGGGCTGTGCGGGTCGTCCTCGGTTTCCACGCGGGCGTGATGCTTGCGGTGCACGGCCACCCATTCCTTGGTCACCATGCCGGTCGAGATCCATGCCCAGAAGCGCAGGAAATGCGCCACGGCGGGATGGAAATCGACCCCGCGATGGGTCTGGCTGCGGTGCAGGTACAGCGTGACGGCGAAAATGGTGAGCTGGGTGACCACCAGGCCGTAGACCAGCCAGGTGATCCAGCCGGCGCCAGTCAGGCCACGGGCGGCAAAATCGAGGAAAGCGTCAAGCATCAGGGCTTTGGATCTGTTTGGGGCAGGATTTCGTGCCGGCGGCAGGCGTCCACGGGTTCACCCCGCGAAAACACGCCGCCAACGGATTGCGAGGTCTCTATTCAATCACATTCCAGGCATGCGAATGTAAAAATTCCACGCGCGGCGGTTGTCTTTGATGTGGGGGCGCCGCCAGAATCGGCAAGTGACCACGAGCCCGCCCCTGCTGCAACTGGACCACGTCGACCGCCTGCGCGGCGGGCGCTGGGCCGTGCGCGATCTTTGCCTCGATCTCAATCCGGGTGAGATCCTGGGCCTGCTGGGCGTCAACGGCGCCGGCAAATCCACCACCCTGGCCATGCTGGCAGGGGCATTGCGCCCCTCGCGGGGTTGCATCCGGCTCGACGGCGTCGACCTCGCCGAGCATCCGCGGCAGGCCCGGCGCCGCATCGGCTGGCTGCCCGAGCGCGTCCCGCTGTGGCCGGAACTGAGCGTCGACGAGCACCTGGTGGCCCACGCGCGCCTGCACGGGCTGCGCGGCGCGGACCTGCGCACGGCCTGCGCCGCAATGCTCGAGGACCTGCACCTGGAGCCGCTGCGCAAGCGCCGCGCCCAGGCCTTGTCGCAGGGCCAGCGCCAGCGCCTGGGCCTGGCCTGCGCCATCGTGCACCGGCCTGCCCTGTGGATCCTCGACGAGCCGGGCAACGGCCTGGACCCGGTGCAGAGCGCGGACCTGCGCCGTCGCATTCGCACCCACGCCGCGGCCGGCGGCGCCGCGATCGTGTCCACGCACCTGCTGCCGGAAGTGACCGCTTTGTGCAGCCGGGTCGCCATCATGCACGAAGGCCGCCTGTGTCACGATGCCGCAGTCGACTCCGGCACCACCGCCGAACCCCCCCTGGAACGCATTTTCATGGATATCGCCACGCGCCCCTCCGCCACGGAGGCCGCCCAGGCATGATGGCCCTGCTGCGTACCGAATGGCGCCGCCTGTGGGTGCGTCCCTTCGCCTGGCTGATGGCCGCCGTGGTGGTGGCCGCCATGGCCTGGGAACTGGTCCTGATGTTGACCCCGTTCCTGGCCCGCCAGCCGCAATTGCTGGCCAGCGGCGCCAACATCGGCTACACCGACCTGGTGCTGCTGCCGTGGCTGGCCCTGTTCACGATCGCGGTGGTGCTGACGGCGCCCCTGGTCACCATGTCCCTGCTGGCCGGTGAACGCCGGCGCGGCACGCTGGCCTGGCTGCTCGCCGCCGGCCTGTCGCCCACGCGCATCGTGCTGGGCAAATACCTGGCGGCGCTGGGCTGGCTGCTGCTGGTGCTGGCCCTGATGGTGCTGATGGTGCTGGCGCTGGCCCTGGCCGGAACGCCCGACTGGGGCAAGCTGGCCGCCGCCGTGCTGGGCCTGGTATTGCTGGAAATGATGCTGGCCGCCATCGGCATGGCCTGCTCGGCCTACGCCTCGCACCCGGCCCTGGCCGCCGCCGCGACCTGGGTGGTGGTGCTGGCGCTGGTCCTGGTCAACCGCGGCGCCTTGCAGTACGGCGTGATCCGCGGTGTGGCCGACTGGCTGGCCCTGCCCACGCACCTGCAGCCGATGGGCCGCGGCCTGGTCGGCAGCGCCGACGTGGCCTGGTTCCTCATCGCGACCGCGCTGGCGCTGGCCCTGGCCGTGCACCGCGTGGGCCAGGAAAGGGACCGCGACTGATGCGCGCGCGGCTCAAGGGGTGGCTGGTGGTCCTGGCGCTGGTCGTCGGCGCCGGCTGTCTGGGTTACCTGAGCACCCTGCACGAGGTGACCGGCGACTGGTCGTCCGGTCAGCGCGCCAGTCTGTCGCCGGCCAGCCGGGCGATCCTGGCGCGGCTGGACGGGCCGGTCGCCATCACCAGCTACGCGCGGCCGGGCAACGACCTGCGCGCGCAGATCACCGCCTTCCTCGACCGCTACCGGCGCTTCAAGCCGGACATCACGCTGCGCTTCGTCGACCCCGAACGCGATCCCGGCGCCATGCGCGCCAACGGCATCACCGTCAACGGCGAGCTGGTGGTGCACTACCGCGGCCACAAGCGCTACCTCACCCGATTGTCCGAGCGCAGCCTGAGCAACGCTCTGGAAAGCCTGGCGCGCGGCGGCCAGCGCATCGTGGCCTTCGTCACCGGCGACGGCGAACGCCGCGCCGCCGGCACCGCGGCCACCGACCTGGGCACCTTCGTGCAACAACTCGAAGGCCGCGGCATCCGCGCCGTGCCGCTGGATTTCGCCCAGGTACCGCAGGTGCCGCAGGGCACGCGGCTGGTGGTGCTGGCCAGCCCGCTGCACGCGCTGCCCGAAGGCGCGGTCCGGGCGCTGGTGGACTACGTCCACGGCGGCGGCAACCTGCTGTGGCTGGCCGAACCCGATGCCGGCGACCTCGGCCTCGGGCCGCTGGCCGACACCCTCGGCATCCAGATCCTGCCCGGCGTGCTGGTGGACGGGCAGGGCAGTGCGCTGGGATTGTCCGACCCGCGCCTGCTGGCCACCCGCCAGTACCCGCCGCAGGCTGTCACGCAGGGATTCACGCTGACCACGCTGTTCCCGCAGGTGGCGGCGCTGGCCCGGGCCGCGCTGGGCCGGTGGCACGTCGCGCCGCTGCTGCGTTCGGGCCCGCAAAGCTGGACCGAACGCCAGCCCATCGACGACGCACACCCGTCGACGATCCGCTTCGACGCCGACGCCGGCGAGGTCAAGGGCCCGCTCGACTTCGGCCTGGCCCTGACGCGGCTCTCGCCCGACCCCAGCCACAACCAGCAGCGCGTGGCGGTGATCGGCGACGGCGACTTCCTGTCCAACGCCTTTCTCGGCAAGGGCGGCAACCGCGCCTTCGGCGAGCGCCTGTTCAATTGGCTGCTCGACGACGACGCGCTGATCGGCGTGCCGCCGCGGCAGGCCCGGGTGGCACCGCTGGAGCTGTCCCAGCGCGGATTGAACCGCTTCACCGGCGCATTCCTGGTGGCCTTGCCGCTGCTGCTGGTCCTGGCCGGCCTGCTGCTGGGCTGGCGCCGGCGGCGGCGCTGAAGGCCGCGATCACGTGCGCCCGAGCCAGCGCCGCCTGGGGATCCTGCTGCTGGGCGTGGCCGTGCTGGCCGCGCTGGCGGCCTGGCAATGGCACCGGCAACAGGCCGACGCCCACGCCACCCTGCTGACGTTGGCCCCGCGGCAGGTCACCCGCATCACGGTGACCCGTCCCGGACAGGCTCCATTGCGTTACCAGAAGCAAGACGGCCACTGGTATCGCACGGCCCCCGGCCCGCGCCGGCGCAGCGACGACGCCGACATGGGCAAACTGGCGCAACTGGCTGCCACGCCGGTGCTGCAATGGCGGGCCGCCGCGACGCTGGACCCCGCCCGCATCGGCCTGTCGCCGCCGGCGCTGGTCCTGGACCTGAACGGCCGGCGCCTGGGCTACGGCGGCCTGGCGGCCTTCGGGCCGCAGCGATTCGTGCGCGTGGGGTCGCGCATCGCCGTCGTCCCGGCCCGCTACAGCCCGCGCCTGCCGGACCCGGAGCCCGCGCCGGCATCCTCCCGGACGCCATGAGCCACCGGGCCGCTGCGTGCCTCCGGCACGGCTGCGGATGTACCATTGGCAGTTTGTATCCCCCGTCCTGATTCGCAGATTGGAAGTCCATGACCCAGGGACGCCCCGCCCACGC
>CAZMMO010000018.1:10872-13799 GCA_964567365.1 uncultured Rhodanobacteraceae bacterium
CCCCGTCCTGATTCGCAGATTGGAAGTCCATGACCCAGGGACGCCCCGCCCACGCACCCATGGCACCTACCGCACCGCAGGTGCGCTACACGCACGCCGATACCCGCACGCTGCTGGACCAGTCCGACACCCTGGCCGTGATCGACTTCGGCGCCGCGCGCCACGCGCAAAACGACGATCCGCGCCACCTGCACGTGCCCCTGCCCGCGATCGATTCCGGCGCGGCGCCGCGCGAGTGCTGGCAGGTCCAGTCCGCGGTGACGCACGGCGTGCAGGGCGCCGTGCGCTGGTCGAGCGGCGGCGGCTGGCTGTTTGCCGCCCTGCAACTGGCCGAGGCCGAGCACGACGGCGACATCGGCCGGACCGCCGAACACGCCTACCGCACGCTGTGCGATTTCCTGCGCGCCCGGCCCGACGGCCAGCACGTGCAACGGCTATGGAATTACCTGGACGACATCAACCGGGGCGACGGCGATGCCGAGCGCTACAAGCAGTTCTGCGGCGGACGGGCCCGCGGCATGGGCGAATTCTTCGGCCACGGCTTCCCCGCCGCCACCGCCATTGGCCAGCCGCGGCCCAGCGGCCTGCTTACCGTGTATTGCCTGAGCAATGCGCAACCGGGCCGGCGCATCGAGAACCCGCGTCAACTGAGCGCCTGGCGCTACCCGCGCCAGTACGGACGCACGCCCCCCGTCTTCACGCGCGCCATGCGCCTGCCGGCCGGCGACGCCCTGGCCATTTCCGGCACCGCCGCCATCACCGGGCACCAGTCCCGGCATGCCGAGGACCTGGCCGCGCAACTGGCCGAACTGAAGACCAACCTGGACAGCCTGCTGCACACCGCGGCGATGCCCGAGGGCTTCGACGCCCACGCTCCGATCAAGGTCTACCTGCGCCACGACGAAGATGCCGCGGCGGTCACCGCCTTCCTCGACCGGCACATGCCCGCGGCGCCGCGCCTGCTGCTCAAGGGCGACATCTGCCGCCACGAACTGCTGGTGGAAATCGACGGCTGGCGCTATGCCTGAGCCGCCGCGCCCCGGCGGCACCCGGCGTGGCGCGGAATCACGAGTGCACGTTCACAGCAGCAACTGCCAGTATCCGACGTCGATCCAGCGGCCCAGCTTGTAGCCGACCTGCTCGAAGTGGGCCACCTTGCGAAAGCCAAGGCGCTCGTGCAAGGCGACACTGGCCGCGTTGGGCAGCGCGATGCCGCCGATGGCAACATGCATGCCGCGCGTGCGCACGGCGTCGATCAGCGTGCCGTACAACCGCCGGCCCACGCCACGGCCGGTGCAGTCGGGATCCAGATACACGGAAGTCTCCACGCTGTGACGGTAGGCGCTCCGGCTTTTCCAGGGCGAGGCACAGGCATAGCCGGCGACGCCGTCCGGCGCGACGGCCACCAGCCACGGCAAGGATGCCTCGGCCCGTTCGGCCATGCGCGCCGCCATGGCCGGCGCGTCCACCGCTGCGGTTTCGAAAGTGACGCAACTTCCGTCGACGTAATGGTTGTAGATGCGCGCGACGGCCGCGGCGTCGGCCGCCGTGGCTGCGCGTATCGACAAGTCCGCTTGCTTCGTCATGGCCCTGTTCCGCCATTTGCAATGTATCGGCGTATACGGGTGCGGCACGGGCCGGACGTCACCGGCACGATCAAGGCCACGATGCCTGAAGCGCCAGTTCCAGTCGGCTTCCGGCCAGGTTCTTGCCGAAAATCCTCCTGGCGCCTGCGCTGGTGGCGTGTTCGGTCAGGCGGATTTCGAAGGGCGCCTGGAACGCCCATACCGCGCTCACCGCCGCATCGCTGTAGCCCTGCCCGGGCAGGACCGTGTCGTCGAGAAAGTAGTGCCCGAGAGAAGCTTCGAAGCGGAAACCGCCGCGGACCGGAAAGCGCGCGCCGACCTGCGTGTACAGGCCCGCCGCGTCGTATCCCAGGGCCCGGTTCGACCAGCCGAGCAAGACCCAGTAGCGGCCCCGCCAGGTGGCCGTCGCATCCAGTTCGGTCCAGTCCAGGTCGGCGCGGGCGCCGGGATAGGCGTAATGCAGGATGCTCGTGTCCAGGGTCCAGTCGTCATGCAACATGCCGCTCCAGCCCACCGCCGTGTCGAACTCATCGTGGGCATCGGTGCCGGGTCCGAAGTCGACGTTGGAACCCCACAGCGACAGGTAGAAACCGGACTTCCCGGACACCGCGAATCCGGCCTGGAACGCGGCCTTGCCGCGGGTCTGCGTCGTTCCGCGCCAGACGTAGTCGGTGGTCACGGCGGCATTGCCGGTCACGTCGACGGCGCGCGCGCCGGCGTACGGATACAGGGTGGCGCAGGCGAGAATGCCGGCCACGGCGGTATGGCGGGCGATACCCGCCCTTCTACTTCGAGGCTTCACAGGCCTTTCCTCCTGGTGGATGACTTCCGGGTGCGCGACCGCGGCATCGTCGCTGCGGTCACGCGCGTCGTGCAAAGGCCTGTCAGGGCCTCTTTACAATCCGTAATACATCTGGAATTCCAGCGGATGCGTGCTGGCGCGGTAATCGGTCACCTCACGCATCTTGACGCCGATGTAGGCATCGATGACGTCGTCGTTGAACACGCCGCCGGCCTTGAGGAAGTCGCGGTCCTTGTCCAGGGCTTCCAGGGCCATGTCCAGCGACGAGCAGACCTGGGGAATGTTGCGCTCTTCTTCCGGCGGCAGGTCGTACAGGTCCTTGTCGGCCGGCGCGCCCGGGTCGATCTTGTTGGCGATGCCGTCCAGGCCGGCCATCATCAGCGCGGTGAAGGTGAGGTAGCCCGACTGCATCGGATCGGGGAAGCGCAGTTCCACGCGCCGGCCCTTGGGACTGGACACGTGCGGGATGCGGCAGCTCGCCGAGCGGTTGCGCGCCGAGTAGGCCAGCATCACCGGCGCCTCGAAGCCCGGCACCAGGC
>CAZMMO010000019.1:0-13784 GCA_964567365.1 uncultured Rhodanobacteraceae bacterium
TCCGAGGATCCGCCAATCTCCGTCATGCGCATTTTTTCCCACACCTGCTCCAACACCGAGATCGTCTGCGCCCTTGGGTGCGCGTCATCGCTGGTGGGTGTCGACGCCGATTCCGACTATCCGCCGGAAGTGGTCGCCCGGCTGCCCCGCCCCGGACGCGACCTCGACCTGGACGTTGATGCGGTGGCGAAACTGGAACCCGACCTGGTGCTGACCTCGCTGACCGTGCCCGGACACGAACGCGTCATCGAAGCCTTGCACGACGCCGGCCTGCGAACCCTGGTCTGCGATCCGCGCTCTCTCGACGACGTGTTCGACGACATCCGGCGCATCGCCGCCGCGCTCGGCGTACCCCAGCGCGGGGCGGACCTGGCGGCGCGCATGGACCGGGCCATGCCCGGCGTCGAGCCGCCCGGCCAACGTCCGGCGGTGCTGGTGGAATGGTGGCCCAAACCGGTCATCGTGCCCGCGCGCGACTCCTGGGTAACCGACATCATCACGCGCGCCGGCGGCCGCAATCCCTGGGGCGACGCGGAAGCGAAAAGTCTGCCCGTGGACACCGACCAGGTCCGCGCCGCCGCGCCCGAGGTCGTGGCCATGAGCTGGTGCGGCGTGAAGGTGGAAAACTACCGTGCCGAAGTCGTGCGCCGCCGCCCCGGCTGGGACACGGTCCCCGCCGTCGCCGCCGACCGCATCCACGCCATCAGCGAAGCCTTCCTCGGCCGCCCCGGTCCGCGCCTGGTGGAAGGCTACCGGCAACTGCGCGCCGCCATCGCCACGGCACGCTGATCCGATACCGCACCGGATTCCGCGCGTCTGCCCCGCGCGTGTGTAGGAGCGCACCCGGGCGCGACCGGCGTAAGGCTCATTGAATGCTGATGCCGGTCGCGCCCGGGTGCGCTCCTACACACGCGGAGTCGGCGGGCAGAAAATCGAACCCCTCAGCCGGCCGGCGCGACCACGTACTGCTCCAGCTTGCCACCCTTCTTGCCGATGGTGATGACGTCCAGGGTGGTGTGCGGGAAGCTCACGCGATAGCGCCGCTTGATCATGCCGCCACGCCCGTTCGCAGAGCGCTGCACGAAGCTCGTGGGTGTGCCCAGCGGAGCCAGGCTGGATTGGTAATCCTTGAGCGCGGTGGCATCGAAGTAGCTGTTGGCGTCGGACGTGAACTGACCGCGGTCGATGCGGCCGTGCTGCAGGCCGGTGAAGATGCGGCGCGCCCGCGCCAGCGCCTTCTCGGTGGCCGGGTCGTGCACATGGAACAACACATCGGCGATGCCGCGGGCGATCACGTTCGGGGTTTCGACCGCGACCTGGTTGGTCAGCACCACCACGGCCATGCCGTCGTCGGGAAACACGAGGTTGTCCGAGGTGAAACCGGACACCTCGCCATCGTGCGACAGCATGCGATGCCCGTCCAACGTGCCGACGAAGATGCCCAGCCCGTAGCCCGAGCCCAGGCCGTTGCGCAACGGCACCTCGGTCTGCATCTGGTGGTAGGAGGCCGGTGCAAGCAGGCTCTGGTCGAGCATCGAGATGTCCCATTTGGCCAGATCGCTGGCGGTCATGGCCAGCTCGAACGCACCATAGGCCCAGCCTTTTTCGATCTTCGGCGCGCGATGCAGTGGCCCGAGCGCGAAGCGCACGTAGCCCTGCGCATCCCGGTCCGGCAGCAGGCGCCCGTTGGCGTCATAGACGCTGGTCATGCCCAGCGGCTTGAACACGTGCTGCTCGAGGAAGACAAACGGCGTCTTGCCGCTGACCTTCGTGACGATGGCGCCCGCGATGGTGAAGTTGGTGTTGCTGTACTGCCAGCGCGTGCCCGGCGCGAAGTCCAGCGGCTTTTCCGCCCAGGTGTCGATGATGTGTTGCGGCGTGACGGGTTTGCGCAGGAACGGCATCACGTAGTCCTGCGGCCAGAAATCGGAATAGCCGGACGTGTGCGACAGCAGTTGGCGGATCGTGATGTCGCCGGCGCGGGTCAGCTCCGGGAAGAAGCGCGCGACCTTGTCGTCCAGACTCAGCTTGCCCTGCTGGGCCAGCATCAGGATGGCCGCCGCCGTGAACTGCTTGCTGATCGAACCGATGCTGTAGCGCATGTCGGCCTTGGCCGCGGTCTTCGGATCCAGACGGGCGTTGCCGAAGGCCTTGGCGTAGACGAGTTGCCCGTCCTTGACGACCGCGATCGAGGCACTGGGCGTGCCGGTGCTGTCCAGCGCGCTGGTCGCGACATGGTCGATCTTCGCGACGAGGGCATCGGACAGCTTGGTGGCCGCATGGCCCGGAGCGGCAACCAGTGCCAGCAGGACGAACGTCCACGGGAAATGACGAAGACACCGCTTTGCATACATGGCCGGATTCTCATGCAAGAAAAATATGTGAAAAACCACCGCGGCCCCCTGTAGGAGCGCACCTGGGCGCGACAGGCTCAAGGTTCATGGAACGCTGAGCCTGTCGCGCCCAGGTGCGCTCCTACAATCTAACAAGCCGGCTGCCTAGCCGGCCGGCGCGACGACATACTGCTCCAGCTTGCCGTCCTTCGTGGCGATGGTGATGACCTCCAGGGCGGTATGCGGGAAGCTCACGCGATAACTGCGCTTGAACATGCCGCCACGCCCGCCCCCGGAGGTCTGCACGATGCCGGTCGGCGCGCCCAGCGGAGCCAGGCTGGACTGGTAGTCCTTGAGCGCGGTGGCATCGAAATAGCTGTTGGCGTCGCTGGTGAACAGGCTGCGGTCGATCTTGCCGTGCTGCAGGCCGATGAAGATGCGGCGGACCTGTTCCAGGGCCTTCGTCGTGACCGGATCGTGCACGTCGAACAGCGCACTGGCGATGCGCCGGGCGATTTGCCCGGAAGTGCTCACGGCAATCTGGTTGGTCAACACCACCACGGCCATCCCGTCGTCCGGAAAGACGAAGTTGGTGGCGGTGAAGCCGGACACCTCGCCGTCATGCTTGAGCAGGCGATGGCCGTCCATCGAGGTGATGAACAGCCCCAGCCCGTAGCCCGAACTCTCGCCGTTGCGCAGCAGCACGTCGGTCTGCATCTGCCGGTACGAGGCCGGTTGCAGCACGCTCTGGTCGATCATCGCGATGTCCCACTTGGCCAGGTCGCTGGCGGTCATGGCCAGCTCGCCGCCGGCGAAGATCCAGCCCTTGCCGATTTGCGGCGCCGGATGCAGCGGCCCCAGGGCATAACGTACGTAGCCCTCGGCATCGGTGGGCAGCATCGGATGCGCGGCGGCATCGTAGGCGCTGGTCATGCCCAGCGGTTTGAACACGTGCCGCTGGAGAAACTGGAACGGCGTGAGTCCGGAAACCTTCTTGACGATGGCGCCCACGATCACGTAGCCGGTATTGCTGTATTGCCACTTCGTGCCCGGCTCGAAGTCCAGCGGCTTGGTGGCCCAGGCATCGATGATCTGCATCGGCGTGGTCGGCTTGTGCATGAAGGGCATCACGTAATCCTGCGGCCAGAAGTCGGAGTAGCCGGAGGTATGTGACAGCAACTGGCGAAGCGTGACCTTGTCGGCATGGGCCAGGTTCGGGAAGAAACGCGACACCTTGTCGTCCAGGCTCAGCTTGCCCTGCTGAGCCAGCAGCAGGACGGCCGTCGCCGTGAACTGCTTGCTGATCGAACCGATGCTGTAGCGCATGTCGGTCGTGGCCGCGGTCTTCGGATTCAGGCGGGCGTTGCCGAAGGCCTTGGCATAGACCAGCTTGCCTCCCTTGACGACCGCGATCGAGGCACTGGGCGTGCCGGCGCTGTCCAGCGTGCTGGTGGCGATGTGGTCGATCTTCGCAACCAGGGCATCGGACAATTTTGTGCCGGCGTATCCCGGAGCAGCCATCCACACCAGCAGGACGAATGTCCACGAGAGATTGCGCATATACCGGTTTGCATGCATGACCAGGGCCTCGTATGGGAAGGAAAAACCGTGTGCAGAAACTACCAGAAAATACGGCAATGATCACAAGCCATTATCTTGTCTGCGACTTGCGCCGGAAAATCCCCTTGCAGGATATTTTCCGGCAAATCCCCGGACGGAAGGGATCCCCGCCCCGACCGCGCCATTCATGGCCCTGCCCGGACCACGAATTCCACAGCATACGCCCGTTGTGGGGGAGAATTCAGCCTTGCCGGCAAATCAACCGACGATATCCAACCGGGCATTATCGTCCCCATATTGAAGCCACTGAAGCCGTCTTTTACTGATGCTAGAGTGGCACGCAAAGCCGTTGCCTCGGGGATGCCATGAAACTCCTGCCTGTCTGTCGTCACCTGTCCCGCCGCATATTGACCGTGGGTATCCTGTCGTTGGCCTTCGTGGCGGCGGCATGGGCCGGCGCTGCCGCGCAATCGCGATACCCCGATTACCCCGGTGACACGCCGGCGCATTTCCAGCCGAAGACGGAAAGTTTCGACTACGTCCGCCGCGTGGTGAACATCCCGATGCGCGACGGCGTCAAACTGCACACGGTCATCCTGGTGCCCAAATGCGCCAAGCACGCCGGCATCCTGCTCACGCGCACACCGTACAACGCCGACAGGCTGACCAGCCACGCGCACAGCGGCCACCTCGGGCCCGTGCTGCAGGGCTACGACAACGTCACCGACATCATCGTCGAGGACTGCTACATCCGCGTGGTGCAGGACATACGCGGCAAGTACGGCTCGCAGGGCGCGTACGTCATGAACCGGCCCCTGCACGACAGTCCCCTCAACCCCACGCCCGTGGACGATTCCACCGACACCTACGACACCATCGACTGGCTGGTGAAGCACGTGCCCGAGTCGAACGGCAAGGTCGGCATCATCGGCATTTCCTACGACGGGTACGAGCCCCTGATGGCGCTGATCCACCCGAACCCGCACCTGAAGGTCTCGGTGCCGATGAATCCGATGGTCGACGGCTGGATGGGCGACGACTGGTTCCACTACGGCGCCTTCCGCCAGCAGATGATGCCCTACATCTACGAGCAGGAAGCCAGCCGCACCAACAGCTATCCCTGGTGGGACAACATCTACGGCGACTACAAGCTGTACCTCCAGGCCGGCTCCGCCGGGGCCCTGGCGCGCAGCCACGGCATGCGGCAGCTCGGCTTCTGGCGCAAGATCGTCGCCCACCCCGCCTACGATGCGTTCTGGCAGCAACAGGCGATGGACAAGATCCTGGCAAAACAACCGCTGAAAGTGCCCACCATGCTGGTGGCGAGCCAGTGGGACCAGGAAGACATCTACGGCGCCCTGGCGATGTACCGCGCCCTCGAGCCCAAGGACAGCGGCAACGACATGGTCTACCTGGCCATGGGCCCGTGGTCCCACGGCCAGGAGCTGGGCGCCGCCGCCTCGCTGGGCGCGATCCGCTTCGGCAGCGACACCGGCACCTACTTTCGCGAGCACGTCCTGCGCCCGTTCCTGGCGCACTACCTGAAGGACGGCGCACCCGCGGACCACGTCGCGCCGGTCACGGTGTTCGTGACCGGGACCAACCAGTGGAAGCATCTCGACGCCTGGCCGTCCGGCTGCAACCGGGGCTGCACGATCGAGCCGACGCCGCTGTACCTGGAAGCCGGCAACGGCCTGGGGTTCCAGGCGCCGGCCGCATCCGGCGACGGGTATGACCAATACGTTTCCGATCCGGCCAAGCCGGTACCCTACCGCGCGCTGCCGATCCACCCGCGCAGCTCCCGCCACAGCACCTGGTCGCGCTGGCTGGTCGACGACCAGCGCTTCGCCGCCTCGCGCCCCGACGTGCTGACCTACCGGAGCGCCGTGCTGACCCATCCCGTCGAGATCAGCGGCCGGCCCGTCGTCCACCTGGTGGCCTCCACCAGCGGCACCGACAGCGACTGGGTGGTGAAATTGATCGACGTCTACCCCGACCAGGTCGCGGCCCGCCCCGACATGGGGGGCTACCAACTCCCGGTTGCCGAGGACATTTTCCGCGGCCGCTACCGCACAAGCTTCAGCCACCCGCAGCCGATCCAGCCCAACACGCCGCTGCCGTACAAGTTCGCCCTGCCCGGCGTCGCCCACGTGTTCCTGCCCGGCCACCGCATCATGGTGCAGGTGCAGTCGAGCTGGTTCCCGCTGTACGACCGCAATCCGCAGAAATACGTGGACAACATCTTCCTGGCCAAGCCGGGCGATTACATCAAGGCCACGCAACGCGTGTACCGCGAACCGGCCCACGCCAGCTATATCGAATTGCCGGTGGTGAAGAAATAATCACCCGCTAGAAACCGATCGTAGGAGCGCACCCGGGCGCGACTATGTAGGAGCGCACCCGGGCGCGACGGGCTCAAGGCTCATGGAACGCTGGAGCCGGTCGCGCCCAGGTGCGCTCCTACACACACACAGACACAACCAAAGAAGTCGTGATGGCGGGTGCGGGGTTACTGCCTTGCGCCTTCCTGCGCCAGGGTCTTCAACTGTGCCACCGTCCCCTGGATGACCAGCGGCTGCTTCGCGGGATCCATCCAGCGCAGTACCTTCAGCACGTTCTGCCTGGACACGGCGGTGCAACCGGCGGTGGAGCCGTCCGGGCCCGGCCAGATATGGAAAAAGATGGCGCTGCCGCGGCCCTTCACGATCGGATCGGTGTTGTACTGGATGACCGCCGCGTATTCGTAGGCCGGAATCTTCAGGCGTTCGAACGATTTCCACCGGGCGTCGGGATCGCGGTAATAGGTCACCCAGCGGTTGTAATCGGGCGAGGTCGCATCGTCGACCCAGTAATCGTACCGGGTCGTGCGGGTATACGGCATGTCGTCCCCGGCCGGCCGGGGCGCCGAACCGAAACTGCGCCCGATGTAAAAGATGCCCGCCGGGGACTTCATGTCGCCCTCGCGCTTGTGCAGCGAAATCCCGTTTTTGCCGACGACGGCGCCGATCGGGCCCAGGGTCCGCCGCCAATGGCCGGACGCGAAGGTCCAGGTCGACAACGAGGCGCGCGGCTTGTCCGGTGCCGCGACCGTCGTCAGGATGACCTGGGAACTGTGGTACTCGTGCCGCGCCTGGTGCAGCAAAGTGTCGACATAGGCCGGGACAGCAGAAGAAGTCACGGGCGCCCGACCACTGGGCGCGGCCGATACCGCGGAGCAGGCACACAGGCCGAACAGGACAACCGTGGAAACGAACCCGACCGATACGCGCATGTCATGCTCCCGTACATTGCTCTTGGCGACCATCCAGTATTGCATCGCGCAACACGTGCTTCAATCGGCGCCGGGCCTGAGCGGCACCCCCATTGGAAAAACCCCGTTCGTCCCCGGATCAGGTCCGGGGCAAGCTCTGAGCGCAGACGCGGAGCGTCGTAGTCGAAGGGCGCCGGCCCGACACGCCCGCCGCTCACTTGCCACCCGTGTACCCCGGCCCGTACAGCACCTTGCCCGGGAGCGCATGCGTCATCTTGCCCGCGGAGATCACCGGGACGCCGTTGACCAGCACGTAGCGCATCCCGACCGAGAGCTGGTTGGGCTTGGCATAGGTGGCCAGGTCCCGGATCTTGGTCGGGTCGAACACCACGATATCCGCGTACATGCCCTTCTTGAGCACGCCGCGCTGCGTCAGCCCCATGCGCTGGGCAGGCAGCGCGGTGAACTTGCGGATCGCGTCGGGCAGGGTCAGCAGGTGATCCTCGCGCACGTACTTGCGCAGGATGCGCGGGAAGGTTCCGTAGGCGCGCGGATGCGGATGCGGGGTGAGCTTCCGCATCAGTCCCGTCGGTGACGTGCCGCGCGAGTCGTTGTCGACCGACACCCACGGTTGCTTGAGGATCAGCGAGACATCGGGTTGGGACATGCCGAACACGGCGATACTGGTTCGGCCCCGGTCCTTGATCAGAAAATCCAGCAGGGTATCGAGGGGATCCTCCCTCCATTGTTTGGCCACCTCGTCCATACGCATGCCGACATATTGATCGAGCTCAGGATTGCGCACCGAAACGATGAGGATGGCGTGTGCATCACGCTGGATCTCTTCCCAGGTGTTGTTCCAGGCCTTGGTGGGCGTCTGCATGTCCTTGCGTATGCGGGCACGAGTCTTCGGGTCCTTGAGCCTTTCGATCATCTTGGCCGTGCCGCCGGCGTTGGCCCAGGGCGGCGTGAACGAGGCCAGGCCGTTCGACCACGCCGTGTAGGCATAGGTGTCGGCCGCCACGTCCAGGCCCGCGGCGCGCGCCTTGTCGATGCGCGCGATCACCTTGGCCGCGTTGCCCCAGTTCTTCTTTCCCGCCACCTTGAGATGCCAGATCTCGACCGGGATGTCCGCCTCGCGCGAAATGCGGAAGGTCTCCTCCAGTGCCTCCATTTCGGCATTGCCTTCGCTGCGCATGTGGGTGGTGTAGATGCCGCCGTACTTCGATGCCACCTTGGCCAGCGCAATCAATTCCGACGTCTTGGCAAACGGCGCCGGGGGATATTGCAGCGCACTGGAAAGCCCGAACGCGCCCGCGCGCATGGCGTTGCCCACCAGGTCCTGCATCTGCTTGAGCTGGGCGGGTGTCGGCGTCACGTCATCGTAGCCGAGGACGATCTTGCGGACCGTCGTGGCACCCACATAAAAACCCATGTTGATCCCGAGGCCCCTTTTCTCCAGCCGACTGAAGTATTCGGGATACGTACGCCAGTCGCAGGTCAGATGGTATTGCGCGAGCTGGTACCGTTCGCATGCGGACTTGCGGACACGGACGAGATGGTCGTTCTGGGGCGCCGGTGAACTGCCTTCGCCCGTGAACTCGGTCGTAATGCCCTGGAAAATCTTGGATGGCTGGGTCGGCGCCGCCAGGATGCTCATGTCCGACTGTCCGAGCATGTCGATGAAGCCCGGTGCCACCACGTCCCCGTGTGCATCGATGACCTGCTTCGCCCTGGCGTCTTTCAGGCGGCCGATGGCGGCGATGCGACCGTCGCGGATGGCCACGTCACCGGAATACCAGGGCGAACCGGTTCCGTCGATGATGTGGCCGTTGCGGATGATGAGGTCATACGGCCCCTGCGTCGCCGCGGCTGCCATCGCGGACAGGGGAATGATGCAACCAAGCAGGGTGCAAACGAGAAATCGGCGGAACATGGTGGTCTCCCGACATTCCGGATCAATACGGGCCGGGAACACGCGGCCCCGGCCTCCTTCCGGCAACATGCAGCCCATGCCCGACACCCCTCCCGTGGCGCATGTCGTCCGCGTCGACAACCCGCGGATCAGGCCACCGGCCCACTGTAGAACATCCCCCGAAATCCGCGCAATCGACTCCGCCTGAAGTTGCATCCACAGTGAGGATGCCTTTGCCGGAAGCCACGTACAGCATTTCTCCCCCGATGGGACAGGTGTCCATTCCAAGGTCCATCACGGCCTTTTCCATGCACCTTGCGGCAAGGCCGAAAACTGTATGGATGAATACATGCCTAGTTAGCTATTTCGTATCGTGAAGAAATCATGATCCGTTCAGGAAACAAATGCAGTCATAAACCCCGTCCATAACCCTAAGTTTGGTTATGCAAACCCTTGTTCTTTTCATTTGCGACACGTAACGGGCGCGTGTAGCGTGCCGGACGGGAGAGTGGAAAGCAGGGCGCCTGACGGCCCTGGGGCGGGATTCAGAAAAAAGAGGTCAGAAAGCTTCAATAAACGGTTCACCATGGTACCGCCGCGGGCGTACCGTGCAGTGCCGGTTGCACGCCAGAAGAATACCGCTCGGCGAAGAAATATCGTCGTGACAGGAAGGTGCGGGCAAAAGGATCCGCACGGTCCCGTCGAGAGGACATCCGCCAAATGGTGGCAGCGGGCGAAATTGAACGCGGGAAAATCACCGGAGAAACCAGATGAATGCTGAAAACCAAAAGCGAATGAATGCATTATCTCTCGGCATTTTGCTGTGTCTGGGTGGCTATGCATCCAGTGCGCCGTCCATGCCGGCCGCGGCGCCGGGCGGAAACCACGCCCAAGCCGAAGCCACCGGCACCGGCCAGGTGCAGACCGATTCCACCAGCCAGCAAACGAGCACGGACAATACGCAATCAAACACGACCCGGAAAGAAGCGAACGACGTCACCACCCTGCAAGCCGTGCAGGTGACCGGTTCGCGCGTGATCAGCAGCAGCTTCCTGTCCACCAACCCGATCGTCGCCATCGGCCAGCAGCAGATCGAGGAAATCAGTCCCAACAACATCTCGGACCTGGTCATCACCCTGCCCTCGGTCAACACCTCGTATTCGTCGACCGTCGGCAAGAACGACATCAGCAACGGCCTCAACGGCCTCAATACCGCCAACCTGAGGGCCCTGGGGTCCGACCGCACCCTGATCCTGCTGAACGGGCATCGGGTCGTGGGCGCCAACACCTCCGGGCTGGTCGACCTCAACACCTTGCCGCAGGGCCTCATCAACGGCGTCGACGTGGTGACCGGCGGCGCTTCGGCCGTGTACGGATCGGATGCGGTGGCCGGCGTGATCAACTTCAAGCTCGACACGACCTACACCGGGATCAAGGGCTTCGTCCAGGGCGGCCAGTCCAAATACGGCGACGACACGCAGGCCAAATACGGGGTGACGCTGGGCATCCCGTTCGCCGGCGACCGCGGACACTTCCTGTTCGACGCCGGCTACGCGAAGAACGGCGGCATCGGGTCGATGCGCGACCGCCCCTGGTACCGATCCTGGGGCGACATGCAGAATCCGGCATGGACGGCGACCAACGGCGAACCCAAGCTCATCACGGTGCCCTGGCTGAACCGGACCGAGGAAGCCTTCGGCGGCATCATCACCGGGCCGGACGAGCTGAAGTTCACGGCGTTCAACCCCGACGGATCCCCGCGGGCATACCAGCATGGCTTGCTGGACCGAACCGGCTCGCAGCAGTCGGGTGGCGAAATGGATGGCCACTACGCCGTAATGGCGTTGAAATCCGCGAACACGCGGCGGTATGCCTATGGCCGGCTGTCGTTCAACCTGACGGATTCGGTCAATGTCTATGCCGCCCTGACGCATGCGGAATCGGAAAGCAGCACGGTCGCGTCCTACGATTACTACGACGGCTCGTTCGATATCCAGGCGGACAATGCCTTCCTCGACCCCGGCCTGCGCAGCTACATGAACGCGAACGGCATCCAGGAGTTCAGCTACGGCCTCATCGTCGGCGCGGCAACGGAAGACTTCGACATCAACTACAACCGCGTCCTGCTCGGCCTGGACGGGCAATTGTCGGATTTCTGGTCCATCCACGCCTATTATGAATACGGAAAGAGCCGCGTAAAAACGTACCTCTACAACGTGAGCAACGACGACCGCATGGAAATGGCCCTGGATGCGGTGGTGGACCCGGCGACCAACCGCATCGTGTGCCGCTCGACGCTGACCGACCCGGACAACGGCTGCGTACCCCTGGACAGCTTCGGCGTCGGCAACATGTCGCCGGCCGCCCTGGATTACGTCCTCGGCACGGCCTGGTACTTCCGCACCTTCAAGCAGCAGATGGCGTCGGTCAACGTCACCGGCCAGCCGGTCGAATTGTGGGCGGGCCCGCTGAACGTCGCGTTCGGCGTCGACCACCGCAAGTCGAGCATCGGCGACGCCACCTCGGATCCGCAGAGCCAGTTGCATACCTGGCGCTTCGGCAACTTTCTTCCGACCACGGGCTCGGACACGGTCACCGAGCTTTTCGGCGAGTTCTCGCTGCCGCTCATGGAAGACGACAAGCTGAACCTGAACGGCGCGATCCGCAGCGCGGACTACCACTACTCGGGCAAGCAGCTCGCCTGGAAGATCGGCGCAACGTGGCGCCCGGTGGAGCCGCTGATGATCCGGGCCATGCAGTCACGCGACATCCGCGCGCCGAACCTGGCCGAATTGTTCCAGACCGGGCTCAGCCACCGCGTGGAAATCACCGACCACTTCAACCACGACAAGCTGCGCAACACGGAGGAGACGATCAGCGGCAACAAGGCGCTGAACCCGGAGATCGGGCACACGACCACCCTCGGGCTCGTCTACATGCCGACGTGGGCGCCAGGCCTCAACGCCGCGGTCGACGTCTACCGCATCAAGATCAACGACGCGATCTCGAGCATCGGCACGCAGGATGCCATCGATCGTTGCTACGCCGGCGACAAGCAGATCTGCGGAAACATCGTCTTCTTTCCGGACGGGACGATCGACCGCATGATCAACCAGCCGGTCAACATCGCCGAGCAATACGTCAAGGGCGTGGACTTCAACATCGTCTACCACCGCCCATTGACGGGCATCGCCCCGAACGCCAGCCTGACCATTCGCGCCCTGGCCAACAACCAGACCCAGAACCGCACCACCACACCCTTCACGACGTCGAACATCGCCGGCCGGGTGACGGGCAACGGCGCACGCTGGAAGGGACGGCTGACCGCCACCTACGCGCAGGGACCGTTCAAGATCGGCGCCGTGGGCCGCTTCATCGGCCACGGCAAGCTGCGCAACTACTGGGTCTCGGGCGTCGACATCGATGACAACACGGTACCCAGCGTATGGTACTGGGGGCTGTTCGGTTCCTACTCCTTCATGCAAGGCAAAATGGAAGCGTATTTCCACATCAGCAACCTGTTCGACCGCGACCCGGTCGTGATCGCCACCGACAGCGGCGGATTCAACCCGCAGCTGTATGACGTGGTGGGCCGTTACACGACGTTGGGCCTGAGGTTCAACTTCTAGGAAGCACCGTTCCCGCCGTCCCGGCAGCCACCGGGGTGGCGGGAAATTCCAGGTCATGGGCGCAAGGACGCCCCCTGTCCGCCTGCGCAGGAACGACGGGGGAACAAGGCGGCTTCCCGGCCCCCTGCCTTGCGCCAAGCAACGAGGCTGCACACCATGATGTATCGCAAAACACTTTCTCACCTGAGGCAACGCGTTGCCGCATCCCTGTTTGCCTTCGCGTGCCTGACGGCACTGGCCGGATTCACCGCGCTGCCGGTGCAGGCCCAGAGCACCCAATACCTGTACCAGCCCACGATCCATGTGCCGGTCCCGGCGCTTCCCGGCCACGGCATGGTGGCCTGCCAGAACAAGACGGCCTGCTCGGTGGGCGCCAGGATACTCGCCGAGGGCGGCAACGCCGTCGACGCCGCGATCGCCACGGCCTTCGCCCTGGCGGTCACCCTGCCCCGGGCCGGCAACATCGGCGGCGGCGGCTTCATGCTGGTCTACCTCAAGGACAAGCAGAAGGTGATCGCCATCGACTACCGCGAGATGGCGCCGGCCTCGATCAAGCTCGCGCAGTACCTGGATGAAGACGGCCGCGTCAACCACAACGGCAACCGCGGCTACCTGGCCTCCGGCGTGCCGGGAACCGTGGCCGGGCTGTGGCTGGCGCACGAGAAATTCGGGCGCCTGCCGTGGTCCAGGCTGGTCGACCCGGCGGTGCAGCTTGCCGCCAAGGGCATCACCCTGAGCTGGGGACAGGCACTGTCGCTGAACTGGGTCAAGTCGCGCGGACGGCTGGTGCGCAGCTCGGCGGCGCCGGGCGTGTTCGAGCGCGCCGACGGCAAGCCGTGGAAGGCCGGGGACCTGCTGGTGCAGCCCGACCTGGCCTGGTCGTTGGGCCAGATCCGGGACCACGGGGCCAAGGCTTTTTACGAGGGCGAGATCGCGCACCGCCTGGCCAAGGGCATGGCCGAGCACGGAGGCCTGATCACGCTCGAGGACCTGGCCCATTACCAGGCGGTGGCCAGCAAGGCGGTCGAGGGCACCTACCGCGGCCACCGGGTCGTGACCATGCCGCCTCCCAGCGGCGGCGGCAGCAGCGTGATCGA
>CAZMMO010000020.1:0-13777 GCA_964567365.1 uncultured Rhodanobacteraceae bacterium
ACGGGCTCAAGGCTCATTGGGCGCTGATGCTGTCGCGCCCGGGTGCGCTCCTACACACACACACGACAAACCGCGGGTCGGTTTCTTAGCCCGCTGCCAGCGCCTTGCTCTGCTCGGCGATATGGGCCAGCAGGTCCTTCCACGATTTCACGAACGCCGCGGCGCCGTCGACCTGGAGCTTGTGCGCCAACGCATCGATATCCACGCCAGCTTCGGTGAAGCGCCCGAGCATGGCTTCGGCTTCGCTGCTGTCGGTGGACATGGTGCCGTGCAGTTCGCCGTGGTCGGCCAGGGCCTCGATGGTCTTGCCGGGCATGGTGTTGATGGTGTCCGGCGCCGCCAGGTTGGTGACGTACAGGGTATCGGAAGCCTTCGGGTCCTTGGTGCCGGTGCTGGCCCAGAGCAGGCGCTGCGGTTGCGCGCCGGCCCGGGCCAGTTTCTGCCAGCGCTCCGACGCCAACACGTCGAGGTAGGCGCGGTAGACGCGGCCGGCGATGGCAATGCCCAGCTTGTCGTGCAGTTCTTCGGGCACCTGGTCCTTGACCGCCACGTCCCAGCGGCTGATGAATACCGAGGCCACCGAGGCCACCTTCGGATCCAGCCCGGCCTCGATGCGGCGCTCGATGCCGCGCATGTAGGCCTCGGCCACGGCCTGGTACTGCTCGCGCGAGAACAGCAGCGTCACGTTGACCGGCACGCCGGCGAAGATGGATTCCTCGATGGCCGGCACGCCTTCGGGCGTGCCCGGGATCTTCACGAACAGATTTTTGCAATCGGCCTGGCGATGGATGTCCGCTGCCGCCTGGATGGTGGCCTGCGTGTCGCTGGCCAATAACGGCGACACTTCCATCGACACCCAACCGTCCACGCCATTGGTCGCCTCGTGTGCGGGGCGGAACAATTCGGCGGCCCGGCGCAGGTCTTCCAGCGCCAGTTCGACGAAAAGATCCTCTCCGGACTTGCCCGCCTCCGCCTTTTCGCGGATGGCCTGGTCGTAGGCATCGGTGCCGCTGATCGCCTTGTCGAAAATGGTCGGGTTGGAAGTCAGCCCGGTCAACGAGTATTCCTTGATGTGGCGGGCCAGCGTGCCGTCGTCGAGGATGTCGCGGGTGATGTTGTCCAGCCACAGGCTCTGGCCAAGTTCGTGCAGTTGTCCGGTTGCGTTCATGCGGAGATCTCCCGATTTCTTTACGGATGTGGGGTGTGCAGGAAACATGCGTGCGCGGTGCGCCGGTTTCAATTGCCGCGCAAGAAAAACCCGCGTCGATCGGCGCGGGTTTTCACCGTGCTGAATGTTGCCGAAGATTATTCCACGGTGGCCACGGCCGAAGCCTGGGCACCCTTCGGGCCCTGGGTGACTTCAAAGCTGACTCGCTGGCCTTCCTTCAAGGACCGGAAACCCTCGGCACTGATGGCCGAGTAATGGACGAACACGTCGTCACCGCCGTCTTCCGGGGCGATGAAACCGAAGCCCTTGGCGTCATTGAACCATTTGACTGTACCGAAACGCATTTTACAGAACCCCTCGCATGAAACGAATGTGCGGGAATCTGCCTCATGAACATGCACAAACCCACACAGAGTACAGTATCACCGCGGTTTGACAGGATTTGCAAGGTATCAGGCCCGCAAAACGGAAAATCCGACATGTCGGGTGGGCATATTCCTACAACCGTCCGACATTATCTTTTCGGCAAGTGCCGCAAAATGCCCGGCAGCCGGGCCGTGGCCGCCGCCAGATGGGCGAAGATCTCATCCACGCTGATTTCCCCGGCCTGCTGCGGATCGCAACCGGCCGCCCAGTTGGCCACCAGGGCCAGGCAGGCATAATCCATGCCCAGTTCGCGCGCCAGCACGGCCTCGGGCATGCCGGTCATGCCCACCAGGTCGCAGCCATCGCGCCGCATGCGCGCGATCTCGGCGCGGGTTTCCAGGCGCGGACCCTGGGTGACGCCGTAGCAGCCGCCGTCGACCGCGGAGGAACCGTCGGCCTCCGCCACCGCCTGCAGCAGGTCCTCGCGCAGCGACGCGGTGTAGGGTTCGCTGAAATCGACATGCCTCACTTCGGCGCCGTCCGCGTCGCTGAAGCTGCCGGCGCGGCCCCAGGTGTAGTCGATGATCTGGTCCGGGACGGCAAGGGTACGCGGAGCCATGTCGTGGCGGATGCCGCCCACCGCGTTGACGCCGATCACGCGGCGCACGCCCAGGTGGTGCAGGGCCCAGAGGTTGGCGCGGTAGTTGATCCGGTGCGGCAGCCACTGGTGGTTCTTGCCGTGGCGGGCCAGGAAAGCCACGCGCCGGCCGGCAAAATCGCCCTGCACCACTTCGTCCGAAGTCACGCCCCAGGGCGTGTCCAGGGTGCGCCGGGCGACGTTCTCCAGGCCGGACAATTCGTACAGCCCGCTGCCACCGATGACGGCCAGGTCCACGTCGGGGGTTGCAGGGCTCATGCGTTTTCCGTCGTCTCGTCGTTGGTTTTCAATGCGTGGATGGCCGGCAGGTTGCGGCCCTGGCCATGGTAGTCCATGCCATAGCCGAACACGAACCGGTCGGGCACCTCCACGCCGTTGAAATCGGCCGCGATGCCGTCGATGCGCCGGTCATGGCGCTTGCTGCACAAGGTGGCCACCAGCACCCGCCGCGCCCCCAGGTCCAGGCAGGCGTCGCGGACCGCCTTCAGCGTGTGGCCCTCGTCCAGGATATCGTCGGCAAGCAACACGTTGCGCCCGGCCAGGTCGACCTGGGGCCGGCGCAGCCAGCGCAATTGACCACCCTCGTTGTCGTGGTAGCGCGTGGCGTGGACGTAGTCGAATTCCAGGTCGGTGCGCACAGCCAGCGCCAGTTGCGCGGCAAACACCAGCGCGCCGTTCATGACGGTGAGCAGCACGCTGCGCTCGCCGGCCAGGGCCGTATCGATGTCGCGCCCCATGCGCGCGATCGCCGCTTCCAGTTGCCGGCGGTCGAACAACACCTCGGCATCGTGCATGGCAAGGTCGAGCGAAGGAAGGTTCATGCGGAGTCCCCGTCGTCGAGCGCGCACACGCGCGCGATGAACTGGTCGCGTTGCGGGTTGTCCAGCAGCGCCTCCCAGCCGGGAGCCACGTTGCCGCGCAGGCGAACCACCCGCTCCGGGTCGCATCGGTCCCTGTCTTGTACCGCCGCCAACGCGGCGTCCACGACATCCGGCTGGCAGGCCAGGATCAGGTCGCAGCCGGCAGCGTGGTGCGCGTGGACGCGCGCGGCCACGTCGCCGGCGCCGGCAGCGGCCATGCTGATGTCGTCGCTGAGCACCAGGCCGCGGAAACCCAGTTCTGTGCGCAATACGTCCTCGATCCACCTGCGCGACTGCCCCGCCGGCACCGCGTCGACGGCGGGATAGACAACGTGGGCCATCATCACGGCCTCGGTCCCCGCCGACAGGGCATCCACGAAGGGCACCAGGTCGGTCGCGCGCAGGGTTTCCAGGTCGCGCGGATCGCGGGCGACATCACGATGGGTGTCTTCGCGGACCGAACCGTGCCCGGGAAAATGTTTCACGGTGGCCGCCATGCCGGCCAGGTGCATGCCGCGCACGTAGGCCTGCCCCAGCACGCCGGCCACGGCCGGATCGGCATGCAGTGCACGCGTGCCGATGGCGAGGTTGCCGCGATCCAGGTCCAGCACCGGCGCGAAGCTGATGTCGACATCCATGGCACGCAGCTCGCTGGCCATCAACCAGGCGTGTTCCTCGGCCAGGGCCACGGCCTGGCCGGGATCGCGGTTCCACACCGCGCCCAGACGCGCCAGGGCGGGCAGCCGGGTGAAGCCGTCGCGAAAGCGCTGCACGCGCCCTCCTTCCTGGTCCACCGCGATGATGAAGGAATCGTCCGCGCGCACGTCGCGCAACGCCCCGACCAGTTCCCGCAACTGCGCGCGCGAGTGGTAATTGCGCGCAAACAGCACCACGCCGCTGACCTGCGGCGAAGCCAGTTGTTCGCGTTCGTGCGCGCTCAGGCCGGTGCCGGCCAGGCCGATCAACAGCATTCGGCGTCCTCCCCCGCGCGCTCGGCCGCGCTCCAGTCGCGCCACGGATGGGAGAGGAGGTTGACGTTGTAATAGCGCGGCATGTGGCTGACCTCGCGCCCCAGCCAGGGCGGACGCGGAAAGGCGGCATCGGTGGCAGGCAATTCCAGTTCGGCCACCACCAGTCCGGCATTGTCGCCCAGAAACTCGTCGATTTCGAACCGATGGCCCTGCACGTCGACGAGGTGGCGGATCTTTTCCACCCGCCCGTCGCACAGGCGGTCCAGCATGTGTTCGGCATCGGGCAGCGGCAGCGGGTACTCGAACTCCAGCCGCCGGACGCCAAGCTCGGCCGACTTGATGTTGAGCCACGCATCGTCGCCGGCGATGCGCACGCGGACCGAGCAGCGCGCCAGCCCGGCGGCCAGTGCGGAGGCGTCCACCAGGTATCCCTGGCGCATGCGCAGGCTGTCCCCGACGTCCGCGCGCCAGCGCTCGTCGGAGAGCAGGAACTTGCGTTCGATTTCCACGCCCATGGTCAGCGCTCGAACAGCGCAATGGACTCGACATGCGCCGTGTGCGGAAACATGTCCATGACCCCGGCGGCGGCCAGATCGAACCCGTGTTCGCGCACCAGGATGTCGGCATCACGCGCCAGCGACGCCGGATGGCAGGACACGTACACCACGCGCCGCACCGAGCGACCGGGCAGGTATTGGAGCACCTTGTCGGCCCCGGCGCGGGGCGGATCCAGCAGCCACTTGTCCCATTCCTGCCGCGCCCAGGCGCTCGCGTGCTGGTCCTCGAACAGGTTGGCCACATGGAATTGCGCGTTGGCCAGCCCGTTGCGGGCAGCGTTGGCATCGGCCCGCTCGACCAGGGCGTGCTCGCCTTCCACGCCGGCGACCGAGCCGGCGCGTCGGGCGATGGGCAGGGTGAAGTTGCCCAGCCCACAGAACAGGTCCAGGACGCGATCGCCGGGCTGCGGATCGAGCAGTTCCAGCACCCGCGCCAGCATGCGCCGGTTCATGTCGGCATTGACCTGGACGAAATCCAGCGGCTGGAACTCCATCTCCAGCGCACCCTCGTCGAAGCGGAAGGCCAGGCGCGGGTGTTCCGGCCACAGCGGATGCACGCTGGTATGGCCGCCCGGTTGCAGGTAGATGGCGAAACCATGCTCGCGGCCGAAACCCGTCAGGCTGTCCAGGTCGCGCTGACCCAGCGGCTTGAGATGGCGGAAGACCAGGGCGACGGTGTCGTCGCCGGCGGCAAATTCGATCTGCGGAATGTCCGCGGCGGCATCCAGGCCGTCGATCATCTCCGCCAGCACGCCCACCTTGGGACCCAGGGCCGGGTGCACGACCTCACACTGGGCGATGTCGGCCACGTAGCGCGGATTGCCCTTTTCGCGGAAGCCGACCAGCACGCGCCCCTTCTTGGCCACCTTGCGCACCGACAGGCGCCCCTTGCGCCGATAGCCCCAGGCCTCGCCGGTCAACGGCTCCAGCCAGCGCCGCGGCGCGACCTTGCCGATGCGCTCGAAGTTTTCGGCCAGTACCTGCTGCTTGGCGCGGATCTGCGCATCGAGCGCCATGTGCTGCAACGAGCAGCCGCCGCAGATGTCGTAATGCCGGCAGCGCGGCTCCACGCGCTCGGGCGCGCGGCTGAAAAACTCCAGCACGCGACCCTCGTCGAAGCGGCGATGGCGGCGGCTCACCGCGACGCGTACCCGCTCCCCCGGCAACGCGGCATCGACGAACAGGGCCTTGCCGTCGACATGCGCCACGCCGCGCCCGTCGTGGGTGAGGCCTTCGATCACGGTGTCGATCTGGAGGTTTTTCTTCATAAACGGCAAGCGCTGCAAGCGGGCCGCCCGGTGGAGAACCGGGCGACCGGAGGGGACCGCGGCTTATTTGCGTTGCCAGGATCCGCCGGACGTGCGGTAGTACCAGCCGCTGTGCGCCTTCTGGATCCACAGGGCGGCGAAGGTGGAGCGGATTTTCGACTCCCACTCGGGATGGCCGTTGGCATTGGCAATCTCGCGGTACAGGGCCTGGCGGTCGCGATTGGCGTCGGCCACCACGGTATTGACCGTGCTGCGTTGCGCCAGGGGAATGCCGGAGGCATTGCGCACGGCCACCAGCCCGTCGGCGGTGAAGCCCACCACGCCCGAATCGAGCAGCTTGCGCAACGACTGGCGGTAGCGCTGGCGCATGCGCTGGTGGATCGCGTCGATCGCGGGCGTATGCACGCGCAGGTCCGGGGCCTGTGCCGCGTGGGCCGCCGGGATCACCCAGTCCAGGAGGGCCTGTGCCAGGGGCTTCCCGTGGCTGTCACCATCCTCACGCGAGGCTCCCGCGCCCTCGTTCGTCGGCGTCGGGGGCGCCTGCACGGACGAGCTGTCGGCCGGCACGGCCTGGTCGATGACCGAGCCGATGAACTGGCCGGCGGCCTTTTCCGCCGCCGCCTTGGGAAAGTACACGTTGATGGTGACGCAACCCGCCAGGGCGGTCAGCAACAGCACGCTCAGACACAACAGGGTTTTGCGCATGAGTCGATCTCCATGGGATGCGCCGAACGATCCGGCCCGGCTAGATCTGGACAAGAAGGAATGATCACACAAATCGGCTTTGCATGCGTACCCGCGCGCGCTCCCGCACGCATCAATTTTTTTCGACGACCGGTCCCCCGCCGTGGATGGCCGACTGCAGGCGCGACACCAGGATCGGCCAACTGACCTTGCGCTGGTGGCCGACGACCGACAGATGCGGCAGCCCCCTGCCCTGCACGATGAGGAAGCCGCCACCCGACGGCTCCAGGCCGCTCATGTGGCAGACCGATCCCTCCAGGGTGCACTTGAGCCCGATGCGCCGGTAACCGAAGCTGTCGAACAGCTTGAGTACCGCGCCCTGCAGCCCCGAAGCCATGCCGCCGCCGCCCACCGAGGTGAGGTTGTTGACCGCGCGCTGGCTGATGCGTCCGCCGTCGCCTCCGGTCAGCAACGACGCCTTGAACGCAACCGGTTTCCAGTCGACCATGCGCAAATCGTCGACGGATCCGTTCAGGCGCCCGGTGATGCGGCCGAAATCGAACACGCTGGTCATCGAGGCCAGGTCCAGGTGGTGCAGGCTGACGTCGCCGGTCAGCACCGGTACTGCCCCGAAGGGATGTTGCACGGACAATTGCGTAACATCGACGAAGCCGCCAAACACGTTCAACGCCAGGCCGCCATCCAGTTCGACGCGATCCCCCACGTAGCGCAAACCGGGCACCGAGCCGGCCAGGGTGCCCGGAAATTCCGGCCAGCCCAGGGCCCGGGACAGGGCCGACACCTCGACGCCGGTCAGGGCCAGCGAGGTCTGCAGGTGCTGTCCGCTACCGGACTGCGGGTTCCAGGTCAGCGTGTGCACGTGCAGTTTGCCGCCGAGCACCGGCACGTCCAGCGGCGCTTCCAGGGTCATCCGCCCCTGGCGGCTCTGCCAGCGACTGCGGGCCGGGCCGAAGGCGATCCGGTAGAAATCCATGCCCTTCCAGGAAAGCGTGGTCGCCGGTCGATCGGCGCCGCGCTGCCAGTCCAGCTCCCCGTTCAACCCCTTGACGGCCAGGCGGCGCGTGTGCAGATCCACCGCGTCGGTCTGAAGGCGAAAGCTGCGCAGACCGTGCGAATCCATCCACAAACTGCCCGCGGCCCGCCCGCTGGCCCGCAGATCCGGGTAACCCAGGGTGGCCAGCCAGGCCTTGCCGTAACGCTGGCTCGCCGCCGACAGATTCGCGTTGAAGCGGTCCAGATGGACATTGTCCACCTTGCCATCGGCCCCCAGCAGCATCGAGCCGGTCAGGTGCAGGGTGTCCGGATCGGTGAAACGCAGCCGCTTCAACTGCGTGGTGTAGCGTTGCATCACGGCCGACACGGCAAGGTGCACGTCATGCGCGGGCAAGGTCACGTAGACGGGCCCGAGCAGCAATTGGCCGCCCTGCAACGCAAGGTCCACGCTGAGCGTGTCGTTCTTGCCCCTGGCATCGAACGTCACGTGCCCGCGCGCGGCAAGATCCTGCCCGGCCAGCTTGCCGTCGGCGGAATCGAATCCGCCCCCGGACAGCGACAAATCTCCCGAACTGCGCACTCCCGTATCCGACACGTCCAGCGCCAGCACGCCGCTCAGGCTGCCGCCGGAAAGCTTTCCCGACCAGGCATCCGCCAGCAGCCCCTGCAGCCAGCGCACCGGCAACCGCTCCAGCTTGACCTGCGCATGCGTGGGCTGGTCCAGAGGCAGCGCCGCGTCCACGCGGGTGGACCCGCGGACCACGGCGATGCTGAGATTGTTCGCGTCGCCATCCATGGCCAGATGCACCTGTCCCTTGTCGAGCAGGCCCCCGGGCGCGCCTTGCAGCTGAATATCGCCGTCGAAGCGCCATTGCCCCGGACGGCCGCGCGTGACCTTGCCGGCCAGCGTCATCCCGACGTGACGCCAGCCCAGAGCTTTCATGTCCACCCGGGCCGCCGTCAGTTTGAGCATCACGTGCCCCTGCTCGCCCTTGGCCAGATGCAGGTGCACCTTCTCCAGGACCAGATCGGGCGTCGTCACGCGCTGCACCGTCAGGTCCACCGCCGCCTGGGCCAATGCGCCCCACGCCAGCAGCGCCAGGCACGCCAGCACCTGGGTCCGTCTGATCGCCCGGCTTGATCGAAAGCCCGTGGAATGGTTTGATCGGAGCCACATGGGCCCGCATTGTGCCAAACATTCACCCAACGCCAAGGAAACGGCCACGATGTCCACGTCACCAGGCGCAGCCACCCCCGGCTCCACGGCCACCATCCTCGTTGCCGAGGACGACCCCGCAAGCGGGAGCTTTTTCGAGGCGGCGCTGCAGGACCGGGGCTGCCGCGTGGAACTGTGCGCCGATGGATCGGAAGCGCTGGAGCGGGCTCGCAGGAGCCGCTTCGACCTGTTGATCCTCGACTGCCGCATGCCCGGCGGCGGCGCGCTGCACCTGCTCTCGGCCCTGCGCGGGGATCCTCGTGCCGCCTCGCGAACGGCGCCCGCCCTGGCCACCAGCGCCGAGATGGACGCCGAACGGGAAGCACAGCTGCGACGCGCCGGTTTTGCCGGCGTCCTGCCCAAGCCATTGACCTTGGACAGCCTCCGGGCGGGCGTGCGACCCTGGCTCCCTGACGGCACCGGGACCGTATCTCCACCCGTCCTGGACGACGAGGCCGCCATGGGAAACAGCGGCACCATGGCCACCGTGACGGCCCTGCGCGAGCTGTTCCTGCGCGAACTGGACCAGCTCGCCGGCGAACTGGACGACCTGGCCGCCCACCCGCTGGAGCTGTCCGAACGCCTGCACCGCCTGCTCTCTTCCTGCGGCTTTTGCGGCGCCCCCGCCCTGGCCGAAGCAACGCGGACCCTGAAGCGGCAGTTGAACACCGGCGAGCCACCCCCGGCAGCAAGCATCGACACATTCCGCACCCGCATCGCCGACACCCTGCAAGCCCTGCGCGAACCGTAGGGCGGGCGCCGCCCGCCAAACAATCACTTCCCCCGCACCAACGCCCCGGCCAGCACCTGCCAGGACCGCAGCGGCGTGCCTCCCAGATGAAACATCAGCACCGCGCGCATCAACCGCCGCAGCCGCCCCAGCGCCTGCGGACCAGGCTCGCGATCGGCGGCCAGGGCCTCCAGGTCGGCGCCGTGCACGTGCAGCCCCTGGCGTACGCCCGCCGGCACCGGTCCGTACTCGGGCACGTAGACATACTCCCGGTCCGCCTGCAACGGCTCCCCGCTCTCGGCCTCGCGCTCCAGTTGCATGCCGTAGCCCAGGGCCCCCAGCAAATCCCGCTCGAACCGGCGCAGCGTCCAGGCCAGCGAGCCCTCGCCCGCGAGCCGCCGCAGGGTCCGCTCGTACACGCCATACAGGGCATGGTCCGGATCCTGGCGCCCGCTCAAACGCACGACCAGTTCATTGACGTACAGCCCGGCCAGCAGGGCATTGCCCTGCAACGCCAACGGACGCCCCACCGCCTCGGCCGCCCGCAACGTGGCCAGTTCCCCGCGCAGCGTAAAGGACAGCGCCAGCTCCCGGAAAGGCTGCAGGTCCGATTGCGCCGCCCGCGCCCCCCGCCGCCGCGCGCCACGCGCGACCATGCCCACGCGGCCATGGTCGCGGGTCAAGCACTCCAGCAACAACGAGGTCTCGCGCCAGGGACGTGCGTGCAGGATGTAGGCGGGTTGTTGCTGGGTGGGCATGGGAGGGGCGAGGGGCGAGGGGTGAGTAGTGAGGGTGCGAAAATCGGACGTCCCGGCAACGGACATGGTATGGGACAGAAGCTCGCGAAAACTGGGTGGCAATTCCGGCCTTGCCTCGAAACGGGGCCATCGCGCCCTCGCTACTCGCCCCTCGTCCCTCGCCCCTCAATCCGTATACCCGAACCGCTTCAAGGCCGCCTCGTCATCCACCCACCCCTCACGCACTTTCACCCACAGGCGCAAATATACGCGTCGATCGAAGGCACGCTCCATCTTGCGCCGGGCACCGCTGCCGATGGCTTTCAGGCGCTCGCCGCGGTTGCCGATGACGATGGCTTTCTGCCCTTCGCGCTCGACCCAGATGACGGCGTGGATTTCGGCCACGCCGTCGCTGCGGTCCTCGAAGCTCTCGATCAGCACCGTGGTCGCGTAAGGAAGCTCCTGATCCAGGCGCAGCATCAATTGCTCGCGCACCATTTCGGCGGCGAGGAAGCGTTCGCTGCGGTCGGTCAC
Source organism: uncultured Rhodanobacteraceae bacterium (assembly GCA_964567365.1). Lineage (GTDB taxonomy): Bacteria > Pseudomonadota > Gammaproteobacteria > Xanthomonadales > Rhodanobacteraceae > Oleiagrimonas. The sequence goes on from CAZMMO010000020.1 coordinate 10,764, forward strand.
TTCGTCGGCGGCGTAGATGGCGTCCTGGCGCGGCAGCCGCCGGATGATGCCCTGCTCCAGGCCGTCCAGGCCCTCGCGCCTGAGCGCGCTGAGGTAGAACACCTCGTCGAAGGCATGGTTCCCGACGATTCCCTCCACGAAGGGCAGCAGGGTCCGCTTGTCCTTCTGGCGGTCGACCTTGTTGACGGCCAGCAGCCGCGGCAACTTGTGCTCCAGCATCGCGGCGTGCACGGCCTCGTCCTCGTCGGTCCAGCGGCCGGCCTCGATCAGCTGCACGACCACGTCCACCTCGGCCATGGCCGAGCGCGCGGCGCGGTTGAGGCTGCGGTTCATGGCGCGCTTGGCGCCACGATGCAAACCCGGCGTATCCACGTACAGGATCTGTCCGCGCTCGCTGGTGGAGATGCCGAGGATGCGGTGCCGGGTGGTTTGCGGACGCGGCGTGACGATGCTCAGGCGAAACCCGACCAGGGCATTGAGCAAGGTGGACTTGCCCACGTTGGGACGCCCCACCAGGGCGGCCAGTCCGCAGCGAAAATCACCGTCACCCTCCCGGTCGCTCATGCCTGCGCGCCCTGTTCCAGGGCCTCCAGCATGGCCTTGGCCGCGTCCTGTTCGGCGGCACGGCGACTGCTGCCACGTCCCTCGATGTTCAATGGCCGCGGCTGCTCGACGCGACAAACGGCATCGAAGGTCTTGGCATGGTCCTCGCCATGGCTGCCGACCAGCTCGTACTCCGGCAACGCCATGCCACGCGCCTGCAACCACTCCTGGAGGCGCGTCTTGGCGTCCTTGCGCGAGCGCGGGAGGTCGGCGACACGTTGGCGGAAAAGCGCGCGCACCGTATCGCGGCAGGCGTCGAAACCGCCGTCGAGATACACCGCCGCCAGCATGGCCTCGAAGGCATCGGCGAGGATGGAGTCGCGCCGCTGGCCGCCGCTTTTCAGCTCCCCCGATCCCAGATGCAGGCTGGCGCCCAGGTCCAGCTCGCGCGCCACCCCGGCCAGGGCCCGGCCGTTGACCAGTTGCGCGCGCAGGCGCGACAACTCCCCCTCGCTGGCGTGGGGATGGGCCTCGTAGAGCATCTCGGCCACCAGCAGATTGACCAGCGCATCGCCGAAAAACTCCATGCGCTCGTTGTTCGGCCGACCGACGCTGCGATGCGTAAGCGCCAGTTCGGCCAGCTTCGGGTCCTGGAAGTGGTAATCGAGTTTCAAGAATCTGTGTCAGCCGTGGTGTGCATGGCCGACATGATAGCTGGATGGGAGGGACGAGGGGCGAGGGGCGAGGGGCGAGGGGCGAGGGGCGAGGGACAGGGGCGAGGGGCGAGTGCGCGCTGCGGGCGACTGGGGATAGGCAGGGGGAGCCCGAAAATCGGATGCCGCGACAACGGATACGTCATGGACAGGGATTCGCGAAAGACCGGCGGCAACCTGGCTCTCGCCTCGGCACGAAATTGCCGCGCCCTCGCCCCTCGCCTCTCATCCCCCGCCCCTACTCAATACAAATTGCCCTTCAGATCGACGCTCTTCTCGAAATGCAACAGGAAATCGATGTTGTAGATGAAGTGCACGCGCTGGTCGTAGGCCACCTTCATGCTGGTGGCATCGTGGACGCGCACGAAATGGATATCGGCCGGCTTGATGACCTGGTCGGCGTACTGGAAGCTGAGCTTGAACATGAAGTCGCGGCGGATGTCGTTCTGCGTCTTGCCGTTCACGCCCTCGTCGGCCACCTGCTGCATGGCTTTGGACACTCCCATGTAGTCCATGTAGGGAGGCACCAGTTTCATGGCCATGTAGGCGAAAAAGCCGGCGATCAGCAGGATCACGACGAAACCGATCAGCGTGATGCCCGATTGTCTGGATTTCATGTTCCCTCCCCCCGATGCCGCAGGCCACCGACCCCGGTGGCACCGCTCAGTGCAGTATGGTGCCGATTCGCGACAAAGACGACAAGCTGAACCAGATGAAGAATGCCCTGCCTACCATGTCCTTTTCCGGGACGCAGCCCTCATAACGGCTGTCTTCGCTGTTGTCGCGGTTGTCGCCCATCACGAAATAGCAGTTCTTGGGCACGATGGCCGGGTTGATGCTGCTGGGCACCCCCGGCGCCACGTTGATGGAGGGCATCTCGATGATCTTGTGGTCGATGCCGCCCAGGTGCTCGTGCATCACGACGCCGGAATGCCGCATGATCAGGCGGTCCTCCTTGTGGTCGGCGTCTCCCTGGTAGGGACCGATCGGATCGGTGGGCACCAGCTTGCCGTTGATCCACACGCGTTCGCCCTTGACCACCACGCGGTCGCCGGGCAGCCCGACGACGCGCTTGACCCAGTCCTGGCCGGGCTTCCACGGCGGCCGGAACACGACGATGTCGCCGCGCTTGGGCTTGCCCAGGTCGAGGATTTCGGTGTGGAACACCGGCAGGCGCAGGCCATAGGCGAATTTGTTGACCAGGATGAAATCGCCCACCTTGAGCGTGGGCATCATGGAACCGGACGGGATACGGAACGGCTCGGCCACGAACGAGCGCAGCAGCAACACGGCCAGCACCACGGGAAACAGCGAGCGGGCCCAGTCCACCGGCCAGGGATCGCGGGGCTTTTCGCCCTGCTCGGCCGCGCGGCGCTTGCGCCGCCGGTACAGGAAGATGCGGTCCAATGCCCACACCAGGCCGAACAGTATCGTCAAGCCCAGCAGCAACGCGGCGAAATCGAATTCCATCTATGGCTCCTTCGGAGCCGGGAATGGGGAATGGAGAATGGGGAATGGGGTCGCATGGAGCTGCTTTTTCCCATTCCCTATTCCCTACTCCCCATTCCCGGTCATTTATCCACCTTCAACACGGCCAGAAACGCTTCCTGGGGAATTTCCACCCTCCCCACCTGCTTCATGCGCTTCTTGCCTTCCTTCTGTTTTTCCAGCAGTTTTTTCTTGCGGCTGACATCGCCACCGTAGCATTTTGCCAGCACATTCTTGCGCAGGGCCTTGACCGTGGAGCGGGCGATGATC
>CAZMMO010000021.1:0-6275 GCA_964567365.1 uncultured Rhodanobacteraceae bacterium
TGCCGCCGTAGGTGTCGACGATGATCTTGCGCCCGGTCAGGCCGCAGTCGCCCACGGGCCCGCCGATGACGAACATGCCGGTGGGATTGATGTGGACCTTGTTTTTGGGCAGCGAGGCCAGCCATTTCTTCGGCAGCACGGGCTTGAGGATGTGCTCGCGCACGCCCTCGATGAGGTCGGTGCGCTTGACGCCCGGATGGTGCTGGGTCGAGAGCACCACGGCGTAGATGCCGGCGACCTTGCCGTCGTCGTAGCGCAGCGTGACCTGGCTCTTGGCGTCCGGACGCAGCCACGGCAGGGGCGAGTTCTTCTGCTTGCGCACCTTGGCCTGCTGCTCGACCAGGCGGTGCGAGTAATGGATGGCGGCCGGCATCAGTTCCGGCGTTTCGTTGCAGGCGTAGCCGAACATCATGCCCTGGTCGCCGGCACCCTGTTCTTCCGGTTTCTTGCGCGAGACGCCGCGGTTGATGTCGGGCGACTGCTTGCCGATCAGGTTGAGCACGCCGCAGGTGGCGCCGTCGAAGCCGACGTCGGACGAGTCGTAGCCGATGCCGAGGATGACCTTGCGCGCGATGTCCTCGACGTCGATCCAGGCGTCGGTGGTGATCTCGCCGGCGATGATGGCCACGCCGGTCTTGACCATGGTCTCGCAGGCCACGTGCGAGCGCTTGTCCTGCGCCAGGATGGCGTCGAGCATGGCGTCGGACAGGGCGTCGGCAACCTTGTCCGGATGGCCTTCGGATACCGATTCGGAGGTGAACAGGGTGGTGCTCATGAGGGCTATATCCTTCCTTGCGGATAGAAAGATAGAGAAGGGCCAGCATGATACATGCAAATACCGGCGGCGTGCAGGTGGCCTGCAAATGGGCGGCTATTTGCGATGCGCCCCGGCGCCGTCCGGGAAGATCCCGGACGGTCTCCCGCGATTACGGGAGACCGACGCGGAGCCGGACGGAGAAGCCGTAGGCATTGCCGTGCTGCGAGATGCGGTCGTTGCCTTCGAGGCGGACCCGGCTGCGGGACGAGGACAGGATGTTCAGGCCCAGTGCGATCACGCCGTAGGTCGAGTCCATTCCCGAGGTCACCGTGAACGGTGCCGCGCCCGACGGCGTGCCCAGCAGGCGGGCGGTGATCTGCGGCGGAGCCTCCGGGAAGTGGCGCAACCCCACGCTGGCATACGGGCTCACCAGGGTTTCGCGGCCGGGCTTGAACCTGCCGCCGAATTCGAGCGTGGCCTGGAGCGAGGGATACAGATGGCTTTGCCCGCCGACGGCGACGCCGGTGACCGGGCGGCCCGCTTCGGAAAACCGGTCCATGTCCAGGGAGGTCAGCCCGGCGCCGGCGATCGGGCGCAGGTACCAGTTGTCGAATGCGATGGTGCGGCTGATGCTGGCGTGGAGCGCAAAGTAGTCGACCTCCGGGCGGCTGTTGGCCATGCCCGGGCCGGTGCCGGGGACGTCGATCAGGCGGCGAGCACGGAGCCAGGCGTGGCCTGCGGACAGGTTGCCGGCCAGGGTCCACTTTTTCAGTTGCTGGGAAATCGTCGCGCCCAGCTGCAGCAGGTCGGAGTCGTCGCGGGAATGGAGGCCGGTCGTGGAGGAGCCGCGGTCGAACGAGAGGCCCACCGCCAGGCGGCTTCCGGGCGCCAGCGGAACCTGGAACCCTCCGTTCAACTCCGTGGCGTTTCCTGCGTGGCCGAAATGCGCCGCGGTCGCGTCGCGGTCGAAGTAGTGGCGCCGCAGGCGGAACCAGCGGCACTCGCCGTCGGGACCGGAGCGGTCGTCGAGGCCGTACGGGTCGCATCCCAGCGTCCGGTTGCTGAAACGCATGCTCTGCAGCAGCACGTGCGCGAGCGATTCGGCGTACACGACCGGATTCAGCGCGTCGTAATCGCGTTGCAGCTCGCCCAGGTTGCGGGCGAAGAGGAAGTTGGCGGCCAGCGGCGCGAAGGCGCGCGACCCGCCGGCCAACTGCACGCGGTTGACGTACTCGCCGATCGACGCCTGGTTGCGGTTCAGCCCCGCCGGCGCGAAATCGATGCGCGTGTCCAGCACGATTTCGTTGGCGTTGGGATGGCCGAGCTGGAAGCGGCCCACGACCGAGACGGGAACGCCGTCGAGGCGCTGTTTGGGCGTTCCGCCCAGCGGCCCGGTGACGCCACCTTCGGCGGAGAAGACGACGTCTTCGAAGTGGCCCGGCTGGACATAGCCGGGATTGTCCAGCGACAACGTGAAGGAGCCCGAAAGCACGGCGCTGCCGCTGACGCTCACCCGGTCCGCCACCCGGTCGGGGGATGCGCGGGACAGGTCGTACTGGAGGAACGTGCGTCCGGAGGCGCCTTGCAGGAACTGGCCGTCGACATCCACGTTCAGCAGGCGATCCGCGCCGCCGGGGCGCAGGATGCCCAGGTTGACCAGGGAGCCGTCGGCCCCCAGCGCGACCTGGCTGCCGGCGTCGAACACGGCATGCTCTTCGTTGCGGAAGAGGTTGTCGTTGCCGGCCAGCTGGATCGAACCGGTGACCGCACCGTGGTTGACGATCGTGTCGTGGCTCGTGGCCGGGCTCGCCTCGCCGAGGATCGCGATGCCGTCGATTCCTTCGGTGGTGCCCAGGTAGCCGCGGTTGACGACGAGATTGTCGGCGCCGCCGCGCAGCTCGATGGCATGGCCGCCCGGGCCGCCCAGCACCCGGTGTTCGGAGGCCAGATCGATGTGGATGTCGCCGTTGCCGTCCGGCCCCTGGCTTTGCGCGAAGACCGCGACGCCGCCGGTGCCCGACGCGACTACGTCGCCGTCGATCTCCAGCGAGATTCCGCCGCCGTGGCCGCTGCCGCCGGCGGTGCCGGCGAACGCGCGGTTGACCATGCCGCCGCCGCCGCCCAGGCTCTGGGCGAAAATGCCGATGGCCTGGCTGCCCAGGGCTTCGATGGAACCGCTCTGCGTGAGGCGGATCGTGCCGCCGTCGCCACTGCCGCCGTCGCGGAGCGTCACCGATGCCGGCGCGTCGGTGAACACGGCGCCGCCGCCACCGCCGATCGACTGCAGGAACACCGCGTAGGCCGTGGCGCCGCGGGTTTCCACGTTGCCGCTGTTGCTCAGCGTGATATCGCCGCCGTTGCCGGTTGCCGCGTCGGTGGCGCCCAACGCGACATCCAGCGTCTGCGACCCGGCGCCTTCCAGCACGGCCAGGCCGCCGCCGCCGCCGATGCTCTGCATGAACAGTGCGTGCGACAGGTTTCCGGCCGTGTACAGATTGCCGTCCAGGGCCAGGGTCAGGTTGCCGCCGTCCAGTTGCTGACCCGACTGCGCGCCCAGCAGGACGCTGGCCGGGGAGCCGCTGGCGGATGCCGTGGAGCCGCCCATCGACAGCATGACGCTGCCGCCGCCGCCGCCGATGCTCTGCGCGATCATGCCCATGGAGCGGTTGCCGTAGGTGGCGATGTCGCCGCTGCGCTTCAGGTCCAGCGTGCCGCCGGCCGCCTGCGTGCTGCCCAGCGCGCCCAGCGTCAGGGACGGCACCTGGGCGAGCGATCCCGTGGACAGATCCAGCACGGCGCGGCCGCCGCCGCCGCCGATGGTTTGCAGCAGTTGGGCCGGAGCGTGTTCGCCGAGGCTGACGATGTCGCCGGTGTGCTGGCTGGCGATGTCGCCGCCGTCCAGGTCGTGGCCGCCGGTGGCGCCCATTTGCACCGCCACCGGCAGCGTCGTTGCCGCCGTCGCGCCCGCGGTGGCGTCGGCATCCGAATCGAGGTGGAACGCCAGCGAGCCGCCGCCGCCGCCGACCGATTGCTCGGCCTGGCCGATGTTGTTGTCGCCGGCAATCGTGAGCGAGCCGGTGGAGGTGATCGTCACGCGGCTGGCGATGGAATCGGTGACGTTTTCGGCGCCCAGGTCGAAGGTGAAGCCGGCCATGTCGGTCAGCCGGGTCGTCCCGTCCAGTTCGAAGCGGATGTCACCGCCACCGCCGTTGATCGATTGCGCGATGATCGCTTGCGAGTCTTCGCCCAGCAGGGTGATGTCGCCGGTATGGACGACACTCACCGCACCGCCCTGACCGCCGCTGCCGTCGCTGCCGCCAAGCCGGCTCGCGAGCGGCGAGGACAGCAGGATTGCCGCGTCGGCCTGTTCCAGGGACGCGTCGAGCGCCGTGCCGGAGTAGGCCCAGACCTGCATGTCGGCTTGTCCGCCGCCGCCGCCGATCGAGCGCGCGACGATGGCGTTCGATGCCTTGCCGTGGGTGACGATGCTGCCGTCGTTGACGACCGTGACCGCGCCGGCGTCATTGCCGTCGCCGCCGGTGCCGCCGACCACGAGGAGCGGCGAGGTGCCCGTCGTGCCCGTGGGCCGGGACAGGTCGATGCCGTCCAGCCACCGCACTTCGCTGTTGCCGCCGCCACCACCGATGGACTCGGCGACGATGGCGGCGGCATGGTCGCCGACGGTTTCGATCAGGCCGTCGTTGTCCACCTCGACATCGGCGCCGCTGCCGCCTTTGCCCGCGTTGCCGCCGACGGTCAGGGTGCCGCCGAAATTCAGCACGCCGCCGGCGCCCACGGTCGTCACGGTCACCTGGCTGTTGCCGCCGCCGCCGCCGATGGATTGCGCCAGGATGCCCTGCGCGCCGTCGCCGGCGGTGGCGATGGTGGCGCCGGCCGTGTTGGTCACCGTGACCTTGCCGCCGGTACTGCCGTTGCCGCCGCTGCCGCCGACGGCCAGGCTCATCCGCGGACCGGCGAGCGTGGCGCCCGACAGCATCTGCAGTTCCACGCTGCCGTTGCCGCCGCCGCCGCCGATCGACTGCGCGATGATGCCGGCCGCGTCCGTGCCCTGGGTGGCGATGGCGCCGCTGTTGACCACGCTGGTGGCACCGGCGCTGCCGCCGCTGCCGCCGCTGCCGCCCACGGCCATCAGCAGGCCGGGGGAGTAGGCCTGCTGGGCCATCAGTTGGCCCAGCAGGGCCAGGTCGCTGTCGCCGCCGCCGCCGCCGATGGACTGGGCGTAGATGCCGGTGGCCTGCTCGCCCAGGGTGGTGATGATGCCGCCGTTGGACACGGCGACCGCGCCGGAATGCGCGCCGGTGCCGCCGTTGCCGCCCATCGCCATCAGCGTGTTGCCCTGGGCCATCTGCAGGCGACCGTCCACGGACACCCGGCTGTTGCCGCCGCCGCCGCCGATCGATTGCGCGGAAATGCCCCGGGCGTGGCTGCCGGCCGTCGCCAGGCGTGCGGCATTGTCGACGGTCACCGTGCCGGAAGCCGCGCCGTTGCCGCCGCTGCTGCCCTGGCTCAGGGACAGGTTCGAGGCCATTTTCGACGGATGCACTTTCAGGCTGCTGAGGCCGCCGCCGCCGCCCACGCTCTGGGCGAAAATGGCGTGCGCCTGAGTGCCCTGCGTCTGCACGCTGCCGCTGGCCTTCACCATGACGTCGCCGCCGCTGCCGCCATCTCCGCCTTCGAGCCCCTGGGACAGGGTCAAGGCCGCCGATTTGCGTTCCTGCTTGGGCCGGCTCGTATCCTGACCCGTGAGGCTGATCGAGGATTGGCTGCTGTCGCCGCCGCCGTTGCCGACGCTCTGCGCGAACAGGCCGATCGAGTCATCGCCTTGCGTGGCAATCGCGCCATCGGACGTCAGCCGGACATCGCCCGCCGCACCGCCGGTGCTGCCGGTGCGGCCGAGGGTGATCGTCAGTGCGCCGCGCTTGCTCATGCCCGTGACGAAGTTCAGCGCCACGTCGCCGCCGCCACCGCCGATGCTTTGCGCGTAGATGGCGGTCGAGTGGTAGCCGGAGGTCGCGATGTCGCCCGTGTGGACGACTTCGACGTCGTCGCCGCTGCCGCCGTCGCCCGGCCCGCCGCCGAGGGCGACGTTCGTGCTCATGGCGTCGTCGCCGGCAAGGTAGCCCAACCCGAGGTTGATGCCGGCGTTGCCGCCGCCGCCGCCGATGGACTGGGCCAGGATGCCGGCGCTTTCGTTGCCGTCCGTGACGATGTTGCCCGTGTGGACGATGCTGGCCTTGCTGCCGTTGCCGGCGGTACCGCCGCTGCCGCCGATGGCGATGTTCACGGCCATGGGGCTCTGCCCGGCGGTGGACGGGTTGCGCTGTTCGACCTGGCTGTTGGTCTTGTCCGAGTCGGTGCAGGTGTCGCCGCCGAGTCCGTCGCACTGGTTCTGGCTCGGCTGGCCGGAACCGAGGTTCACCGAGCCGAGAAGGTTCATGCCGCCGTTGCCGCCGCCGCCGCCGATGGATTGCGCCACGATGCCGGCCGAGCGGTCGCC
>CAZMMO010000021.1:6375-13734 GCA_964567365.1 uncultured Rhodanobacteraceae bacterium
GCCGCCGATGGACTGGGCGAGGATGCCGTGTGCGTCCTCGCCGGCGGTCTCGACGTCGCCGACGAACTGGACCAGCACGTCGCCGCTGACATTGCCGGTGCCTCCCTCGCCGCCAACGCCGAAGACCAGCGAGGGCGACTTGCCGTTGCCCTTGGTTTGCGGCGTGATGCCGCCGCTGATGTTGATGCCGCCGTTGCCGCCGCCGCCGCCGATCGACTGGGCCAGCACACCGTAGGCCCGGTCGCCGCTGGACTGGACATGGGTGTGGGCCGTGACGGTGACCTGCTCGCCGCGACCGCCATCGGCACCGGAACCGCCGATGCCGGCGGCGATCGTGCCGTCGATCGCGATGCCGCCGCTGATGTTGACGCCGCCGTTGCCGCCGCCGCCGCCGATCGACTGCGCCGCGATGGCCGAGGCGTCGTCGCCCGTGGCGGCCGCGATCTGGCCGTTCACCGCGACATCGACCGTTCCGGCGTCGCCGCCGCGGCCGCCGAAGCCGCCGACACCCAGCGTCAGCCCGTAGGACTTGCCGGTGCCGGGCTTGGCCAGGGAGACGCCGTCGGCCACGTTGATCGTGCCGTTGCCGCCGCCGCCGCCGATGGACTGGGCCAGCACGCCGTGCGAGCCCTCCGGCAGGTTGCGCTCGACGATGGCCGGAACCAGCTCGATCCCGTGGTCGGTGACCGCCGGCACGGTGACCGTCTGCGCCTCGCTGGAGCCGTTGGCGACGATGTCGCCCTCCAGCGTGACGTCCACGTCGCCGGCATTGCCGCCGTCGCCGCCGAAGCCGCCGATGCCGAGCCCGAGGGCGAACGAGTTGCCGTTGCCGCTGGCCGCGAGCGCGTCGGTCACGTTGATCGCGCCGTTGCCGCCACCGCCGCCCAGGCTCTGCACGGTGACCGCGTTCGACCCCAGACCCGAGGTCAGTACGTCGCCGGTGTGCGAAAGCGTCACGTCCGCGCCGTTGCCGCCGCCGCCGCCGAAGCCGCCCACGCCGATGCCGAGGCTCGCGCCGGTGCCTTGCATGCTCAGGCCGACGCCCCCGGCAATGTCGATGCCGCCGTTGCCGCCGCCGCCGCCCAGGCTTTGCAGCAGGATGCCGGTCGCGTCCGCGCCGTGGGTTTCCACCTGCCCGTTCAGCGTGGAGCTGACGCTGCCGGCATCGCCGCCGTCGCCGCCGAAACCGCCCACGCCCAGGCCCAGGGCGCCGCTCGTCGAGCGCGACAGCGAGAGTGCGCCGGAGACATTCATGCCACCGTTGCCGCCGCCGCCGCCCAGGCTCTGCGCGATGAAGCCCTCGGCACCATTCCCTTGGGTGACGATGTTGCCCGTGGCGTCGCTGCGCACGTCGCCGGCATCCCCGCCGCCGCCGCCGAAGCCGCCCACGCCGACGGCCACCGCGCCGCTGCCGCTGTTGCCGGCGCTGATGCCGCCGGCAACGTTCATGCCGCCGTTGCCGCCGCCGCCGCCCAGGCTTTGCGCCAGGATGCCGGCCGCATCGTTGCCCAGCGTGACCAGGTCGCCGTCGAAACGGCTGGTCACCGCGCCGGCGCTGCCGCCGTCGCCGCCGAAACCGCCGACGCCGACCGCGACGCTGCCGCTGGCGGTGGCGGCCAGCGAAATCGCTCCGGCGACGTTGGTGCCGCCGTTGCCACCGCCGCCGCCCAGGCTCTGGATGACCAGGCCGCCCGAGTTCGCGCCCTCGGTACGCACGTTGGCGGTGACGGTGTTGGTGACGTCGCCGCCCACGCCGCCGCCGCCGCCCATGCCGCCGACACCCACGCCCATGGCACCGCCCACGCTGCCGGCGCCGTTGATCGCGCCGGTGATGTCCAGCCCGCCGTTGCCGCCGCCGCCGCCGATCGACTGCACCACGATGGCATCGGCGTTGGCGCCGGTTGTCAGCACCACGCTCGTGTCGGTCGCAGCGCTGGACAGCACGTGGGTGACCTGGCCGCCGTCGCCGCCGTCGCCGCCCATGCCGCCGATGCCGATGCCGGCCGCGCCGCTGGCGCTGCCGCCGCCGGAAAGCGTGCCGGTCACGTTGAAGCCGCCGTTGCCGCCGCCGCCGCCGACCGATTGCACCAGGATGCCGGTGGCGTTCGTGCCGGAGGTCGCGACCCCGCCCTGGATGGTGCCATGGACCGCGTCGCCGTTGCCGCCGCCGCCGCCGGAACCGCCGATGCCCAGCGCGAGGGCGCCGCTGGCGGTACCCGAACCCGAACCGGCCGCGTCGATACTGAAGCCGCCGTTGCCGCCGCCGCCGCCAATGCTCTGGAACACGATGGCGGACGCGTCGTCGCCTTCGGTGATGGCGGTGCCGGTGTACCCGGCGTCCACCGTGGACGCATCACCGCCGTCGCCGCCGCTGCCGCCGAGGCCGACGCCGAGGGCTCCGCTGCCGGCACCGGCGCCGGCAGCCGAGGTGTTCACCACGAAGCCGCCGTTGCCGCCGCCGCCGCCGACCGACTGCACGAGCAGGCCCTCGGAGCGGTCGCCGAGAGTGTGGACGAGGCCGGCCAGGGTCGCTTTCACCTTGCCGCCGTCGCCACCGCTGCTGCCGGCGCCGCCGAGGCCGACGCTCACGCCGGCGGCGGCACCGCCGCTGGTGCCCAGGTCCGCGGCGATCGAAAAGCCGCCGTTGCCGCCGCCGCCGCCGATGGACTGGACCACCACGCCGTCGGCATCGTCGCCGGCCGTGTCGATCTGCGCGTCCATGTGCGCCTGGACCGTATTGCCCGCGCCGCCGACCCCGCCGCTGCCGCCCAGGCCCACGCTGACCGCGCCGGCGCCCGCGCCGCCGGTGGCCGAGGTCGCGCTGATGTCATAGCCGCCGTTGCCGCCGCCGCCGCCGATGGACTGGATGATGGCGCCGGCCGAGCGGTCGCCGGAGGTGCCGATCTTGCCGCCGATGGTGCCATGGACCGTGCCGCCGTCGCCGCCGCCGCTGCCCGTGCCGCCCAGGCCCACGCCGATGGTGCCGCCGGCGCCGGCGGCTCCCGACAGTTCGGCGGTGATGTTGAAACCGCCGTTGCCGCCGCCGCCGCCGATGCTCTGGAAGAGGACGCCGCTGGCGTCGTCGCCGCTGGTCGAGATCGTGGCATTGGTCGAGGCGACCACGTTGCCGCCGTCCTGGCCGCTGCCGCCCGAGCCTCCCAGGCCTACGCCGATGGCGCCGCTGGCGCCGCCGGCCAGCGAGACGCCGCCGGTGATGTTGAAGCCGCCGTTGCCGCCGCCGCCGCCGATGGATTGGGCGAGAACGCCTTTCGACTGGTCGCCTTCGGTGTGGATGCTGCCGCTGAAATCCAGGGTGACGTCGCCGCCGATGCCGCCGTCGCCGCCGCTGCCGCCGATGCCCACGCCGATCGTGGCCCCGGCGACCGGCTGGAGTTGCGCCGTGCTGGAAATCGAGAAGCCGCCGTTGCCGCCGCCACCGCCGATGGACTGGGCCACGACCGCATGCGATTGCGTGCCGGTGGTCACGATCGATGCCGCGCTGTTCACCGTGACCGTGCCGCCGTCGCCGCCGTCGCCGCCGCTGCCGCCGATGGCGACCGACGCGGCAATGCCGTTGCCCGCGGTCGACTGCACCGCGAAACCGCCACTGCCGCCGCCGCCGCCGATGGACTGCGCCAGGATGCCGAACGAACGGTCGCCGCCGGTGTGCAGGAGCGGATCCAGGTCGATCGTCTGGCCGTTGATCGAGACCGGGCGCGTCGTGGTGGTCACCTGGACCGCCGCGCCGTCGCCACCCTGGCCACCGCTGCCGCCCACGGAGGCACCGGCGAACAGGGACGCGGACACGGCGTTGCCGCCGTTGCCGCCGCCGCCGCCGATGGACTGCGCGAAGATACCGTGGGAGTCGTTGCCCGACGTGGTCAGGTTGCCATCGGAAGTGATGCTGACCTCGCCGGCACCGCCGCCGCCGCCGCCGCTGCCGCCGATCGAAACCAGGGCGCTGCTGCTGCCGCCGCCATTGCCGCCGCCGCCGCCGATGCTCTGGCCCTGGATGGCGCTCGCGGCATTGCCGGCGGTGGTGATCGCGCCGTGGTTGTCGATGTGCACGTCATCGCCGTCGCTGGTGGACGAGCCGTCGCCGCCGATAGCCACCAGTCCGCCGCCATAGCCGCCGCTGCCGCCGCCGCCGCCAATGGACTGCGCCAGGATGCCGTGGGCGAAGTCGCCCGCGGTTTCCAGGCTTCCCGCATTGGTGACCGTGACGATGGCGGCGCCGCCGCCGCCGGAACCGCCGCCGCCGATCGAGACCAGCCCGCCGGCCGAACCGCCGGAACCGCCGCCGCCGCCGATGGACTGCGCGAGGATGGCGTCCGCCCCCAGTCCCAGGGTGGCGATGTGGCCGGAATTGTCCACGTCGACTTTGCCGGCCGAACCGCCGCCGCCGCCACTGCTGCCGATCGTGACGGCGCCGCTGCCGTTGCCGGCATCGCCGCCGCCGCCGCCGATGGATTGCGCGAGGATGCCGCGGGCGTAGGCGCCCCCGGTGGTCAACGTGCCCGCGTTGCCGACGGTCACGGTGTTGCCCGAACCGCCGCCGGCACCGCTGCTGCCGAGGGTCACCAGGCCGCCACTGCTGCCGCTGCTGCCGCCGCCGCCGCCGATGGACTGGGCCACGATGGCGTCGGCGTTGTCGCCGGCAGTCGTGATGGTACCGCCATTGTCGATGTCCACCACGCCACCGTTGCCGCCACCCGTACCGCTGCCACCCAGGGCCACCAGGCCGCTCGAACCGCTGACGGAGCCGCCGCCACCGCCGATGCTTTGCGCAAACAGGCCGCGCGCGCCGGTGCCGGAGGTGGTGATGTGTGCGGCGCTGCCGATGGAGACCGTGCCGCCGTCGCCGCCGCCGCCGCCGCTGCCGCCGATCGCGACCACGCCGCCGCCGCCCTGGCCGTAACCGCCACCGCCGCCGATGGATTGCGCCAGCACGCCATGCGCCGCTGTGCCGTCCGTGGTGATCCAGCTTCCCAACTCGTTCACGACCGTGACGTGGGAGCCGTTGCCGCCGGCGTTGCCGCCACCGCCGAAAGCGGCCAGTCCACCCGCCGTGCCGCCGTTGCCGCCGCCGCCGCCGATGGACTGCGCCAGCACGCCGGTGCTGCGGTCGCCATGGGTGGTGATGACCGCGCCAGACTTGTTGGTGACCACGACGGAACCGGCATCGCCGCCGGCCGAGCCGTCGCCGCCCAGGGCGGCCAGTCCGCCGGCATCGCCGCCGTCGCCGCCTTCGCCGCCAATGGACTGGGCGAGGATGCCGTGGCTGTCCGAACAGGCGATGCTGGTGTTGGCGCAGGTGGTGATGGTTCCGGAGTTGACGACTTTGACGTCGCCGCCGTTGCCGCCGGCGCGCGAGCTGCCGCCTTTGCCGACGATACCCCAGCTGTCGCCGCCGTTCCCGGCCGCGCCGCCGATGCTCAGGGCGTAGATGCCGTGTGCCCCGGTACCAGAGGTCTGGATGTTGCCGTGGTTGATCACGGTGACATCGCCGCCTTCGGCGGGCTTGCCGCCTTCGCCGCCACTACTGAAGATGTAACCATCGCCGCCGTCGCCGGCTTTGCCGGCGCGGCTTTCGGCAAAGATGCCGTGGCTACCGTTGCCGGAGGTGGTCACGCTTACCTCGTTGGTGAGCGTGACTTCCCCGCCGGGGCCGCCATTTCCGCCGGAGGTGCCTTCGAAGTTTCCGTAACCGTCGCCGCCGTCACCGCCGTCGCCGCCGATGCTGACGGCCTGGATGCCGTACAGGCCCGGCGTGATCGTGTCGATGTCGCCCCACGAAGTGTCCACATGGGCATTGATCGGCGCCGGCGCCTTGCCGTCGCCGCCCGAGGAGGGGCCGTATCCGATCGTGGTGCAGCCGACCAGCGGCACGCACACGTGCACGCCATAACCGTCGTGGCCGTTTTTGCCGGAGGCACCGACCACGCGGTCGGAGTATGGATGGGTGTTGCCGCTGGGCGGATGGAATGGCACCTCGCCGCCCGGAGAGCTGGGTGCACCTTGCGCACCGTCTTCGGCGTCATTTTTGTCGGAGGTGAAGTCCTGCACGACGTCCAGTGTGCTGCCGTCGCTGAGTACGAGCTGGGAGGGCAGTCCGGTAGAGGAATAGTTCGTGACCGACGTGACGGTTACCGGGTCGTTTTCGGGCGTGTCCGGATCGTCGGGTATGACCACGTCGTCGACCTCGGTATGGGTCAGGATGATATTGTCTTTAACGGTGATCACGAAGCCCGGTGCAACCTGGATGACGGTTTCGTCCTTCCCGGTGCTCGGGTTGGTCACCGTGTCGCCCACCTGGGTGGAGGTCGTGGGAAGGCCGGCCCAGGCCGTCAGCGCGAAGCCCGACAGGACAAGTGCCAACGCCGCGGCGACGCGAAAACGTGGCCGCGACGAGGGCCGCTGCTTCCGGGAACGGAAGCGGAATCGGGTAGTACGCATGTTGTTTCCCCCCTCCCGCGGAGCTCCTGTCTGGCAGGTGGCTCTTGACGGAGAGAGACCGCGGGCATGTTTTACCGTCTCTCCGTCACCCCTGTTGGATGCGCATCACCGTGGACCGTTCGAGCCTCCGGGTCCCTTGGCGCGCATGCTCGGCTTGTCCGCCGAACGCTACCCGATTCCGTGCAAGGAATCAAACCAGGCGCCTGCCCGGAACACCCGCAAAACCGCTTGTGGCCGCAGGTACATCCGACACGGCAGGAGCCCGTCCTGCGGGCGATGGCCTCGAGATTTGAACGTGCGTTGAGGCGGTCGTCTACAAGGCGGGTTCCTGCATGCGGGCTCGGGGTGGTCAGGAGGTTTTGGCGGTGATTTTCGCGCGCAGTTTGCGGGTGGCCTGCACCAGGGTGGTCAGCGCCGGCTCGACTTCTTCCCAGCGGCGGGTTTTCAGGCCGCAGTCGGGGTTGACCCAGAGCTGGCCGGGTTCGAGCACGTCCAGGGCTTTTTCCAGCAGTTCGGTGATCTCCGCTTCGGTGGGCACGCGCGGCGAATGGATGTCGTACACGCCCGGGCCGATGCCGTTGGGATAGTCGAAGTTGGTGAAGGCGTCGAGCAGTTCCATGCGCGAGCGGCTGGTCTCGATCGAGATCACGTCGGCGTCCATGGCCGCCACCGCCTCGATGATGTCGTTGAACTCCGAGTAGCACATGTGGCTGTGGATCTGGGTGGCGTCGCGCACGCCGCCGGCGCTGATGCGGAAGCATTCGACCGCCCAGGCCAGGTAGGCATCCCAGTCGCCGCGGCGCAGCGGCAGGCCTTCGCGGAAGGCCGGCTCGTCGATCTGGATGAAGTCGATGCCGGCCGCTTCCAGGTCGTGGACCTCGTCGCGCAGGGCCAGGGCGATCT
>CAZMMO010000022.1:0-13698 GCA_964567365.1 uncultured Rhodanobacteraceae bacterium
ACGCAAGCCAGCGGGCGACGTCATTACACCGACTGGCGGATGGATCCGTGCAGGCCGGGACGGGAAGGCTCCGTCCGGCTGCGGATTCATGCGAAGGCAGCCGCCTTGGGATTGGTACCGTACTGGTTTTGCCCCGGCGAGCCGTCCAGGACCAAGAAGACCAGGAGCACGATGGAGCCGATGAACGGGACCAGGCTGATGAGCACCCACCAGCCGGAACGGTCGGTGTCGTGCAGGCGCCGGATGGTGACGCCGAGTCCGGGAAGCAAGACGGCCAGAGCGTAGATCCAGATGAGAGTGTCGCCCGCTCCCAGGAGAAAACCGAGGATCGCGACGGCGATGTAGATGATCGTGTTGAACAGGGTGTACATCCAGTACTCCTTCCGCCTCGCGCGTCCGTCGAATACGGCATATTTCTTGAGTACGTCAAGATACCAATTCATGTTTCCGTTTCCTTGACCCCCCCTTGCAACGAACGGACAACGGACGGGGTTGTATCGCTGCCCGCGCGCAAGCCGACCTGGCTTGCGGACCCCCGGTTCGACCCGGCGGCTTTTTGTTGCCGTCGGGTCGAAATACCCGCCATGAAGGTGCCATGCCGGCATGGACGGTGTCCACCACCAGGTTCACGGATCCGCTGCTTCGCGGGTATCCGCCATGTACCGCACGGCCCCCCGCCAGGATTCAACGCGAGCCTCACCGCAATGCAGCAGGGCTTTTGTGTGCAAGACGACCAGCGTCAGGCGTAAGCACCCTGTCACCACGCAGTTGATGCGCGAATACGCGTGAGGGGGAGGGTGAATCACGGCAGCCGGCGTTGTAGTTGTACGGGCGGCTGTGCACAAGATCGCCCCGGGGAAATACCGGATCACAGACTGAGCAGAGGTAGCCGATATGAGCAGGGCTCTACAGATCGCAGTGGCATGTGGCCTATTGGCCATGGGGGGAGGTGTGACCTGTACGCAGGCAGCAGGACTCCAGAGCGCGCCGGCGCACACATTCAACATTCCTGCGGGTGATCTCAATACCGCGTTGTTGACGCTCTCCTCGCAAGGTCAGCTGCAGCTGCTTTATGCGACTGAACTGACCGATGGCAAGAAGAGCGGCGGTCTGTCGGGTTCCTACACGGCACAAGAGGCGCTGGACCGCTTGCTCAAGGGGAGTGGCCTGGTTGCCAAGCACGTGGCCACCAAGGTTTATGCCATCAAGCAGAGTACCCCGTCGGGAGGCTCGCCGGCTTCCGGTGGAGCGGGTGGCCCGGCAAACGGCGGGCCGCAAGCCGATACGGTCGATCCGCAGGATGTGACCCGGCTGTCGGGAATCACTGTCAATGTGGGCATTGCGCGATCCCAGATGCAGTCGCTGGAGTTGAAACGATCCGCGCCGAATATCGAAGACAGCATCACCGCGGAAGATATTGGCCGTCTTCCGGACCTGACCATCGCCGGATCGCTGCAGCGCGTACCGGGTGTGCAGATCAACCGTACGGGCGGTGAAGGCTCGACCGTCAATATTCGCGGCTTGCCGCAGGTGAGAACCCTGCTCAATGACGGCGTTTTTTTATCGGCGGCCAACATCAACTCGGTGCAACCCAATTTCAATTCCACGCCACCGAGCCTGTTTGCGGGGGTCGATGTCTACAAGTCGCCTACGGCCAACATGTTCGTGAGTGGCATATCGGGCACGATCAATCTGCGTACCCGTCGCCCCTGGGACATGCCCTTCGGCAACACGAGTTCCGTGAGCCTGCGTGTCGGGGAAGGCTCGGTCACACACAAGATCAAGCCGAACGTCAGCGCCTTGTTCAGCCACAATGCCGATGGACGTTGGGGCTTTCTGGTTTCGGCATCGTATTCGAAAGACGAATCGCTGAATGATTCGAACAGCGCCGGCGGTACGAGTTCGGCCAAGATCGTTGGCGAGAATCTGTCCAGCGCGTTGAGCTCGCAGGGCTTCGTAGGGTCGTTTACCGGCGCTCCCGTTCCTTCCGACATCCACATGATCCCGGGTGGAGTTGACGTCAACAATGACGGCAAACACGACCTCGCATTGATCAGCAACAACGGCTTTTCGGCGAGCCGGGGACGCTATCAGAGAGAGCGCCTGGGATTGAATGCCTCCTTCCAGATGGCATTGCCGGCGGGCTTTACGCTGGTGGCGGATGGCTTCTATACCAACCTGAAGCAATACAACAGCAGTGTCGGCATGTCGTTCCAGCCGGCAGGTTGGGAGGCCCAGTCGCTGGTTCCCCTGGAAGGTCGCAATACGGGCATCGTCCTGCGCAACCCGACCCATACGCCCGGGCTGGTACTCGATGACTGGAATCAGGTGCTGTATACGACCCATGCCTACAAGGCCTGGCCTTCGCAGACGATTTCGGCCACCAATGGCTTGATGACCAATGGCAATTCCAGGGACTTCGATGTCGTCCTGAAATACGACCAGGGCGGCCCGTTCAAGGCAAAGCTGAAATTGCTCAATGGCAGCGCGACGCAGCAAACGCTGCAGATCTACGACAACATCGTAACCGGCGACGGTTCGATGTGGCCCAATGACCCGGCCGATGCGGCTCCTCCGGGCATGTACGTCACGGCCGACGGCAACCGTTATTTCAACAAGAACGGTTTTGCGCCGATGACGCTCCCGGTGTCGTTTTACTTCAACAAGGATGCAAGGATCAGCCGTTACGAGCCCTCCGCGGGTCTGGCGGCGATCATGAGCAATCCGGATGCGTACGCTTTGAAGACGATCCAGTCGTACAACGATGACAATGCCAAGGCGGGACTGAATGTCATCAAGCTGGAAGGCAGCTACGATTTCAACGAAAACCTGACCTTGCGTGCCGGACTGCGCAACAGCGTACGTACCGGCAGCCACAAGCACTTCAATCTGGCAACCCGCCTGTATGCGGGCGAGGGTGCGTCCGATCCGGATGGGTGCCTGGTGAGGCAATTTGCGGCCGACGTGCTTATCAATGGCGGCGGTGTTCCGGGAACATGCGTGGCGCGCAATGCCGATGGATTTTATCGTGGCCAGACGTATGTCGGCATTCCGATCAGCGAGCTGCCGTCGCAGATCAGCGACAATTGGCGCGAATACCACAACCTCGGCGGTGTCCAGGGCCTCGACATCTGGGCCGTGGATCCGAAGGTGATGCGGGATGCGCCCGGCTTGATCAAAACCCTGTATGGCCCACCGCAGCATACCTTCAATCCGCCGGCATCCTGGGCCGTCAGCATGCATACGAAGAGCGCCTTTGTCGAAGGTGATTTCAAGGGTGAATTGGGCGGCTTCACGGTACGGGGCAACGCCGGCGTCAGGATGATCAAGACCAACCTCGATGTGCATCGTTACCTGAAAGGCACGGCACTGGCCTATGGCATATTTCCCAAGGCGGTGGGCATGCAGAATACGGACAAGAGCTATACGGACATTCTGCCCGCGGTCAATCTGACGGTCGATCTCACCTCCAAGCTGCTGGTTCGTTTTGCCGGATCGAAGAACATGGTCCCGCTGGACCTCGACCAGTGGGGTGGCGGCTTGAACCCGCTGTATGAGCTCAATACGTCCATCCCGGGCAATGTCTTCAGCGTGGTCAGCGCCACGTCGTCGGGCAATCCCGATCTGAAGCCCTGGCGATCGACCAATTCCGAAGTGGCGGTTTCGTACTACTTCAACCGCCAGAGCATGATCAGTGTGGGAGCGTACCGTATCAAGGTGGCCAGCTTCATCAAGAACGGCACGGTCAGAAGTTGCGACATTCCCGATCTGGACGGTGTGCAGCGCCGCTGCGTTTCCGTGACCCAGCCCGTGCAGGGCCAGGGACAGGTGCTGAGGGGCTATGAGTTCCAGTGGAACCAGGCCATGACATTCCTGCCCGGGTTCTTGTCCAATACGGGCTTCGCGTTCAACTGGACCTTGTCGAACAACGACACGGGCGAGCGTGACCTGGCGGGGCATGAAATCCCGTTCCAGGACAATTCGAAGCGTTCGGGGAACCTGGTGTTGTGGTACCAGGGAGAAAAACTGGGCGTCCGTGTTGCCGGCAACTACCGTTCGAAGAGAGCGGTCCAGGAAAACGTCGGTGGTATCCAGGGCCTGGAAGCGTATCAGGCGCCGCAATTCTATCTGGATGCATCCGTGACCTACTCGTTCAACGAGAACGTCCAGGTTTTCCTGAATGCGTCCAACCTGACGAAGGAGCATGAAACGTATTACCTGGTCTGGCGTGATCAGCCGGCATCCTTCACCCAGTTCGAGCGGCGGTACATGGCGGGTGTGCGCATCACTCTCTGAGCATTTTTGGCAGGGAGCAGGTGATGGTCCGTGCTGCTGCCGGGTTCACATGATTTTGCAGGTATTTCGATGCCGGGTTTCGATATCAGTGTGGTTGGAAGGGTGTATGTCGACCATGTATTTGCCGGGTTCAAGGAAGAACCCGAACTCGGCACCGAGATCTACGCCAGCAGCTATGAACGCAGTATCGGCGGCGGCACGGCCATTACGTCGTACTGGCTTGGATCCCTGGGCCGGAAAGTACAGGTTGCGTGCCTGGTCGGGCGTGACCACCATGCCTGGTTTTGCGGTGAGTTCGACCGTGCTGGCGTCCATACCGGTCTTGTCAAGGCCAGTGATTTGAATACGGGTGTAACCGCTGCCATTACCTTGGGACAGGATCGGGAATACTTCACGCATCTCGGTGCCAATGCGGGCATCGAGGAATACCTGGAATCGCCGGAGATACTGGCTGGTCTGTGCAGGGCGAAACATCTGCATCTGACCGTTCCATTGCATCGCAAACTGGCCAGAAAGGTCATCGGCCGCGCCCATGCTTCCGGTTTGACCGTATCTCTGGACGTTGGCTATCAACCGCGGTGGTATGCCGATCCGGAGAATCAGGACACCCTGCGTGAGCTTGATTTTTTCTTTCCCAATGAGAAGGAAGCGCAATTGCTCGGCCTGTCCGGACGGCGTCAGTTGGCGGACTGGTTTGCACGTATACCGGATGTTCCATCACCCGCGTCCGCACGCTGGGTGGTCATAAAGCAGGGCAGCGCCGGTGCCTGTGCCTTCGATGGAACGTCGCATGTCCATTCAAGGGCCCCTTCCGTCGATGCCGTTGATACGACGGGCGCGGGGGAGGCGTTCAATGCCGGCTTTCTGGACGCTTTCCTGCGCGGTGGCGACATTCAGGCCTGGCTGCGCAGGGCGTGTGTCGCCGGTGCACTCTCGGTAGGCAAATTGGGTGGCGTTTCCGCTGCCGTTGGGCGTCAAGTAGTTGATGATCTAGAGGAAGAGACGTATGGCATCTAAGCTTACATATATCGGCGGTGGCGGCGTGAGAACGCCACTGGTTGTTTTCGGGGTCGGTGAGGCGGCCGAGGCGCTGGATGCCGAGGAACTGGTGCTGTATGACCCGGACGCGGAACGGATGAAGGTCATGGCCGCGGTGGGTCGCGCGGCCGTCAAGATGGCGGGCTCCAACCTCAGGGTCAGAGAGGCGAACTCCCTGGCCGACGCAGTCGACGGTTCGCGATTCGTGATGCACAGCATTCGCGTGGGCGGCATCGCCGGGCGGGCGCAGGACGAGGCGGCCTGCGTGAGACATGGCTTCTGTGGCCAGGAAACCACGGGCATCGGCGGTGCCGCGATGGCGTTCCGGACCGTGCCGGTTTCGATTCAACATGCCCGGGAGGTTGCCAGGCGCAGTCCCGATGCCTGGTTCATCAGCTTTACCAATCCCGCCGGACTCATTGCGCAGGCCGTTTGCGACCATACCGACGCCAAGGCGGTGGGGATTTGCGACACGCCCAACCACATGTTCCACAGAATCGCGGAAGCACTCGATGTGCCTTACGATCAAGTGGAGTGCGATTATGTGGGGCTGAATCATCTGGGATGGATCAGGAAGGTAACGGTCAAGGGCAAGGATATTACCGACACCATTCTCGACGACGATGATTTGTTGGCCAGGTTCTATGCCGTGCCCATGTTCGACCCGGCCATGGTCCGGGCACTGCGCCTGATCCCCAGCGAGTATCTGTATTTCTACTATGAGCGCAGCAAGGCATTGGCCATGCAAAAGCGCAGTGGAACCACCCGCGGCGCGGAAATACAGAAACTGAATGGCCAGTTGCTGGAGGATCTGTCACGTCTGGCCTCCGAAAATGCCACGGAAAAACTGGTCGAGAGATATTCAGCGTATCTGAATCGCCGATCCGGTTCCTATATGCGCGTCGAAAGCAAGGGTGGATCCGCCTTCGACGAGGTCGTCGACAGCATGAAATGGGACCCATTCCGTACGGCACACGGTTATCACAAGGTGGCCATCAATGTCATGTCGGCATTGACCGGCGCCAAACCCGCATCGTGCGTACTCAACGTCAAGAGTGCCGGTGCCGTGGAGGACCTGAATGCGGATGAGGTTGCCGAGATGCGCTGCGAGGTTTCCGAGAACAGCATCAGGCCCTTGCCGGTCGGCAAGTTGCCCGATGAGGTCCAGGGGTTGGTCCACAGCGTGAAGGGCTACGAACGGGCTGCGATTGCGGCCGCCCTGGCGAACGAGTCCGACCAGCGTCGCAAATCGTTGTTGCTGCACCCGGCCATTGGCGAGTGGGGCACGACCGAAGGTATTGACGATGAATTGCTGCTTGGCGGCGTATTTGGCTCCGACCAGGCCGACGACGTGGGGGGATGTTCCGATCATGTAGTCGGTAATCCCTGAATTGGTCGCTTTGTACGGAGGATGGCAAGCATGAAACACTCATTTGGCTTGACTTGTGTGTCGTCGCTTCTGGTATGTGCCGTGGCATGGGCAGGGTCGCCCGCCCCGGCCAATGCCCAGACACCGAGGGAAGTGAAGGTCGAAGCGAGTACGCACGTTCGGCCCCTGACCATCGACCGCGGTGCTTCGGCGGTATGGCAGAGCCTCAAGAAACTCAATACCCGCGCCAGCCTGTTGTATTTCACCGCGCATCCCGACGACGAAGATGGCGGCATGCTGGCTTATGAATCCCGGGGGCAGGGGGTACGCGCCGCCCTGGTCACGCTCAACCGGGGCGAGTCCGGCCAGAACGTGATGTCGGACGACTATTTCGATCGCCTGGGCCTGGTCCGCACGCAGGAGCTGCTTGCCGCAGACCGCTATTACGGCGTCCAGCAGTATTTTTCCACGGTCGTCGATTATGGTTTTTCCAAGACCAAGAAGCAGGCTTTCGACAAATGGACCTTCAAGCGCGTATTGCGCGACGAAGTCCGTGTGGTGCGCATGGTGCGCCCGCTGGTCGTGGCTTCGTCCTTCGTGGGAGGTCCCAGTGATGGTCATGGCAACCATCAGGTGGCGGGCCAGATGGCACAGGAGGTCTACAAGGCCGCCGGTGATCCCAGGATGTTTCCCGAGCAGATCGCCAATGGCCTGAAGCCGTGGTCGCCTCTGAAGGTGTATTCACGCGTGCCCGCACGTGCCGTGACCAGCAAGGGCATCTACGATTACGCCAACCGGCATTACTACCCCGTGCGTTTCAAGAATTACGTCACGGGCAAATGGACCAAGGGCCTCATTTCGACGCAGGTTGAAATTCCGGAAGGCACGGTTGCGCCCCTGTTGGGCAGTGCCTTCAACCAGATTTCGAGGACAGGCCTGGGCGAGCAAAAATCCCAAAATGGGGGCCCGAGCATTCCTTTGGCCGGTCCGTTCCATTCGCCTTATCATTTGTGGGCGTCACGCGTACAGACGGCCGGTACCAGCGGTGGTCGCGAGTCATCCATCTTCCAGGGCATCGACATATCCCTGCGGGGTATCGCCGACCTTGCACCCGAATCCGACAGGGACATGCTGCTTCCGGGTCTGGGCAAGATGCAGGAGATTGTCGGCAAGGCCATGCACTCGTTCTCTGCCGAGCACCCGGAAGGGATTGCCCCCTTGTTGGCGCAGGGCCTCCAGGTCACCAACGATTTGCTGGCGAAAGTCGCCTCCAGTTCGATGCCTGCCACGGCCAGGTACAACGTGACGCACGAGCTCAAGGTAAAGCAGGCTCAGTTCAATGCCGCCATCCTGGAAGCCCTGGGCCTGACCGCAACGGCCACGGTGCAACCGCCTGCCGGCAAGGCCGGACCTTTCGGCTTCCGCAACCCCACGACGTTCCAGATTGCCATCCCGGGACAGGAATTTGCCGTGGACGTGCATGTGGCCAACTCGGGCGCGCTTCCCGTGACGCTGGGTCGGGTGAGCTTGCAGGGGCCGCAGGGTGAACATTGGACGTTTGCCGACAAGGCATCCACCAAGACCGCGACGTTGGCTGCGGGCCAGGCGAGGGACGTAAGCATCGGCGTGCAGGTGCCCGAGAATGCCGGGTACACCCGTCCGTATTATTCCCGGCCCAGCATAGAGCAGCCGTATTACGACATCGACCAGAAACAATATATTGATCGCCCCAACATGCCCTACCCCCTGGCTGCGTGGGTGAATTTCGAGTATCAAGGCGTCACCTTGCGCCTGGGCAAGGTGGTGCAGACGGCCAAACGCGTAACCGGATCGGGCACGGTCCACGAACCGCTCGTCGTGGGTCCGGCGATTTCGTTGACGTTGAAGCAAAAGGCGGGTGCCATCCCCGTGGGCACGCAATCGCTGCCCCTGACCGTGACCGTGCACAGCAACGTGAAAGGTGCGGCCAAGGGATCCGTTCGACTGAAACTTCCCGAGGGCTGGACGTCGTCGCCCGAAAAACTCACCTTTTCCCTTGCGCATGACGGTGCCGAAGTACCGCTGCAGTTCAAGGTCCGTCCCGGCAAGGTGGTGGGCAACAAGGTCTATCACCTGACCGCGGTTGGCGATTACGACGGAAATACCTATAGCGAAGGCTATTTCGTCACGGGTTACCAGGGCGTACGTCCTTACTACTATTACCAGAAGTCCGATTACCGGGTCACCGGAGTGGATGTCAAGCTTGCTCCCGACCTCAATGTCGGCTACGTCGTCGGCACGGGAAGCAACGTCCCCCAGGCACTGGCCGACATCGGCGTGGATGTCCACTTCCTGAGCGATCAGGACCTGGAAAGCGCAAACCTGGGGCAATACAGCACGATCGTTCTCGGCGTCCGCGCCTACACGGCCCGCCCGGCTTTGCGTGCCTACAACAAGCGTTTGCTTGACTATGTCAAGAATGGCGGAACCCTGGTCATCCAGTATCAGGCTGGGGCCTATGACCATGATTACGGTCCCTATCCGTATACGCTTGGCAATGCCGCGAAGGTGATGGACGACAGGTCGGCGGTGAAGTTTCTTGCGCCGGACAATTCGGTTCTGAACTGGCCCAACAAGATCACGACCGCCGATTTCAAGGGATGGGTCGAGGAACGCGGCCACGGGTTCATGGGCAAATGGGCTCCGCAGTACCAGGCGCTGGTCGAGATGCATGACCCCAACCAGGAGCCTCAAAAGGGCGGTTTGCTGGTGGCGCACTATGGCAAGGGCGTTTACATCTATGCCGCCCTGGCCTTGTATCGCCAGTTCACGGAGGGTGTGCCGGGTGCCTACCGGATCTTTGCCAACCTGGTCAGTGCGGGCCACGCGGACCACTGACCGGGCTCTCGGCCTGGAAAAGCGTTTTTCATCGACCCGGATGACCGGGGCGGGAGCGGAAGCTTCGAGATAGGTCCGAAGGTGCCGTCTCCTGCCTCGCGTCACAGGATTGGAATCGAATATGACTATACGCAAGCCCGCGCCAGCGGCATCGCAGTCCCAGCTCGAACGCGGCATGTCCCTGCGCAGTGCGGTTGCCGTGAACATGATCGACATGATCGGTGTCGGTCCGTTCATCACCCTCCCGTTGATCGTGACGGCGATGGGAGGGCCGCAGGCGATGCTGGGATGGGTGCTGGGCGCCGCGTTCGCCATGTGCGATGGTCTGGTGTGGTCCGAATTTGGCGCGGCCTTTCCGGGGGCGGGCGGCTCGTATCGTTATTTGAACGAGGCTTTCGGGCGCAGGAAGTGGGGCCGGTTGTTCTCGTTCCTGTTTGTTTGGCAGTTGAGCTTCAGTGCTCCCTTGTCGATTGCGTCCGGCTGTATCGGCCTGGCCATGTATGCAAGCTTCTTTTTCCCCGGCTTGAACCACACCTGGCTGAGCACCAGCGGAAATTTCGACCTCCCGGGCCTGGGCAGCATGCCTTTGGGATTCTCCATGAGCGGCATGACTCTGGTGGCCGTGGGCACGTGTCTGGTGGCTCTCGCCCTTGCCTACCGCAAGGTCGGAAACGCCGGCAAAATCTCGCAATATCTGTGGGTCGTGGTACTTGCCACGGTTGCATGGATCATTGTGGCGTCTCTGTCCCATTTTGATCCAGACCTGGCGTTCGACTTTCCGGAAAATGCATTCACTCCTTCCGGGAGTTTCATGTTGGGTCTTGGTTCCGCAATGTTGATTGCGACGTACGATTATTGGGGCTATTACAACGTGGGATTCCTGGGAGGCGAAGTGGCCCATCCGGAACGCAACATCCCTCGTGCCATCCTCATTTCCATTGCCCTGGTGGCCACCATCTATATCATCATGAATATCGGCGTGCTTGGTGTTCTGCCATGGCAGTCGATGGGGAACGAGGAGGTCGTCCATTCCGCCATTTCCGTGATGATGGAGCGGATCTACGGAAGCTGGGCCGCCAACCTGGTCACCGTATTGATCATGTGGACCGCCTTTGCTTCCGTCTTCTCGTTGTTGCTCGGCTATTCACGCGTGCCCTATGCGGCGGCCGTGGATGGCAATTACTTCAAGAGTTTCGCCAAACTCCATCCGCGTGGCCGTTTCCCCCACGTGTCCATGCTGTGGCTGGGTGGCGTCGCGGCACTGTGCTGCTTTTTCAGCTTGCTGCAAGTCATTGCTGCATTGGTGGTCATTCGTATCAGTTTGCAGTTCCTGATGCAGGCCGTGGGCCTGATCGTACTGCGTGTCCGCCGCCCCGATTTGCCGCGTCCGTTCAAGATGTGGCTGTACCCGGTCCCCGCCATTCTGGCCATTGTCGGGTTTGTCTATATCCTGTTCGCCCGTACCAATTCCTTGTCGCAACTTCGTTATGCGTTTGTTCTGCTTGTCGTGGGGCTGATTCTTTATTTCTTCAGGGAGCGTTTGCGCGGGCGGCATCGCACTGCGTCACCGGCAGAGGATCATTTGGCAAATGGCAATGATGACGAAGTGGTCTGATGGCGGGTCGACGACGGTTTTCATGAGCCACCATTTTTCTGAAGATGGGGCGCGGGTCCGGTATATGTCGGGTGTTCGGGATTGGTGCCGAATATGTCTTCAGGCTGGTTTGGGGCGGGATTTTCTTTATTCCGAGATTGCCCGGTTTTACCGGTTGGCCTATAGTGGAGGCGGGGTGAAGGGTTCGTATGAATATGAGCCATCATCTGGGCGGGGATGTTTTGACGACCAGTGTGTGGGGCTTGGGGCGGGTGTTGCGTATCGATACCCGTGTCCCGCGATGATCCGCAGTGTTTTTTACTGAGTTGAATCTTTCGATGTGTTGATGGCTGACGGCACAGTTGCGGGCAGCAGGGAACGGACTTTCGCTCGATTTTTGCGCGAAGAGCGCAAGGCGCTTGTCTTTTTTCTGTGCAGCCGTACCCGTACCGAGGAAGACGCCCAGGACGCCGCCCAGGAAAGCTTCGTCAGGCTTTTGCGTTACCGTGACACGGAATCGCCCGAGGGTTGGAAGGCCTTGTTGTACCGCATAGCCATCAACGTGGCCAACGACCAGATGCGGTGGGCGAAACGGCGGCGTGTCAGCGAGCATGTGTCACTTGACCGGGTTGTTTCCCTGCTGCCTGCAGAGGATACCGCCATGGACGAGCGGATCATCCAATTGGAGGAACTGGCTCGAATCGGTGCGGTCATAAATACTCTGCCGATGCGTACACGCGAGATTTATCTGCTTAGCCGCGTCGAAGGGATGAAGAATGTCGAAATTGCCAGACATTGTGCAATTTCCATCAAAACCGTCGAGAAACACATGACGCGTGCCTTGGCCCGTGTGCGCAAGGCGGTGGGTAACGGGGACCGGGAAGCGTTATATAAGCATGAAGAAGGTATCGACAACTTCTGGTGAGGATCACAGCGATCGTGCCGAATACTGGTATCAGCGCATTCATGCCGACAATTGCACGGAAGGCGAACGTGTACGGTTCGAGCAATGGAAGGCTGAGCGTCCCGAGCATGCAAGGGCATATTTGCGCACCGACTACCTGTATCACCTTGCCGCGGATTTGAGGCGCGATCCCACGTGGAGCGCCGAAGGGCGGGCCGTGCGTCGGCGTACCGCCCGTGTGGCGCGTCGACGTCGGACCGTGCGTTGGAGTTTGTCGGCTGCCGCGGTTTTGTTGCTCGTGTTGGGGGTGGGTTGGCGGGTGTGGGTGCCCGCCCAGCATGCCCAGCACTATGTCACTGCAACGGGCGAACGCAGTACGTTTACATTGGCTGACGGCTCCCGCGTCATCCTGGATGCCAACTCCGAGCTGTCCGTGCGTTACAGCGACGAACGACGGGATGTCACGTTGGAGTATGGCCAGGCGCAGTTCACCGTTGCCCATAACACGGCGCGGCCCTTCATCGTCCATGTGGGGGGCGGCGCGGTCCGGGCCGTGGGGACGCAGTTCCAGGTACGACGCCGTGACGCCATCACGCTGGTTACCCTGCTCGAAGGTGTCGTTCGTGTTGCCGGGCCCTCGACCGCTTCGCGGAAGGGAAAGCGCACGGCCACGCTTGTCGCCGGCGAGCAACTGAGGTTCTCCAAGGGTTCCGTGTGGACCAGGGGACCGGCGGACCTGAATGCCGCCAGAAGCTGGACGCATGGCAAACTGGTGTTCGACCACCGCCGATTGGCGGCCGTGATCGAGGAAATGAACAGCTACTCGACCTTGAAGATCGGGCTGCGAGACAAGGCGCTGGGCAACTTGTCGGTCAGTGGCGCCTTCAAGAGCGGCGATCAAGAATCGCTCATCGGGGCCCTGGAGACCGGGTTGTCGCTGCGGGTCAAACGGATCTCTCCCACCAGGGTCGAGCTTTACCGGCGGCAATGAACGGCCCTGGCCGGTGGACGTCCCGGCTCAGGGCAGGGCGTAGCCGAACTGGTCCTTGAACTGGGCGGCGAACTCGTCGTAGGTGAACTTCTGGTTCTGGGTTCCCGGGTGTTCCACCTTGAGCGCGCCCATGAGGGAGGCCATGCGTCCGCAGGTGGGCAGGTCGTACTCCCGCATCAGACCGAAGATGAGGCCGGCGCGGTAGGCGTCGCCGCAGCCGGTCGGGTCGGTGACCTTGCGCTCCCGCGCGGGGGGAATGTGGTGGGTTTCGCCGTGCGCGTGGATGGTCGAGCCGTGGGGGCCCTGGGTGGTGATGTAGGCATTGACCTTGTCCGCGATGGTGGCGGCATCCCAACCGGTGCGCTTCTGCAGCAGGTTGGACTCGTAGTCGTTGACGACGACGTAGTCGGCCTGCTCGATGAAGTGCCGGAACTCCTCGCCGTTGAACAGCGGCATGGCCTGGCCCGGGTCGAAGATGAAGGGAATGCCGCCTTCGGCGAATTCCCGCGCGTTCTGCAGCATGGCCTCGCGGCCGTCGGGGGCGACGATGCCGAAGGTGACGCCGTCGACGTCACGCACGTGGTTGTCGTGGCTGCGCATCATGGCGCCGGGATGGAAGGCGGTGATCT